>CAZIRG010000001.1:0-42643 GCA_964541505.1 uncultured Syntrophomonadaceae bacterium
AGAGCAACGCATGAGATAATTTTAAAAACAGCTCAATAGACCTGAGTAGTTACAAATTTTCTAGCAAGTGTATCAAGACTATCCTTTTCATTTTCTCATCTGTTTACAGTAGCAAAACTTACATGTAATTCATGTGTAATCCATGTGCTAATTGTTCCTGACTCATACTCAATTCTGTTCGAACCTTTTTTACAATTTGAGCAAAATTCATTTTTAATTATCTCCAGTTATTCCACTTATTATTCCGCTTACTATTATATATAATACTTGTTACATACTTTCCTAACAATATCTTAACTCCAGTTCATGATTTTCGAAAAAGAATCCTTTAAAATCAAGGGTTATCAAGGTTATATAGTTTTCCTTCCTTAGATTTGCTCTCAGGAGATTATTTCGAGGATACTAAAAGGTGCTCTTTTTTTTTTAACGCAACTCTGCACTTTTGACTTCCATTTTATGTACTTTTATTATGCCATAAACAAGGAGGCTTAAAATGTCAGCATCTATTACAACTTTGATGTAGCCCTACAGACTCTATTTTACATAACTTGTAAAATATTCAATTCCCGGGGAAGAACCTCTATTTCCCATGGAAGCGGCGGACCTTTTTCTCCATCCAGATCAGTTCTTATTTTTACAGGGCTACTGACCGAAAACTCTTTTGCTTGGAAGTAAAGAACATTACTATCTGTTATATGCTTTCCTGTTATTAATTTTAAAAATAAGTTTAAAAAATCAGCAGGAGAACACTTTTTAAAGATAAGACAATCCAGCAAACCATTTGTCAGGGAAGCTTTAGGTGCCAAGTTATTGAAACTACCGGCAGACTTTCCGTTAAGGATTAAAAACAAAAAAGCTTCTCCCAGAAATATTTCTTTATCCGCAGCTTTAATTTTCATCTCTACAGTTTTGAGCTTGGATATCTCTAATATTCCTTTTAAGTAATAGGCCAGCATCCCTAAATTGTTTTTTAATCTTTGGTCAACCTTCTGTCCGACATCAATCAAAACCCCTCCGGACGCTATATTGATAAAATACGCAGCTCCTACTTTTCCCACATCAATAAAGAAACTTTGATTTAGTTTTATGTTTTCTATTCCCCAACCAAAACCAAGAGCCCGGGTTAGTAGGTTGCCGGCAAGGTCATTTGATGTGCCGGTAGGAATTATCCCCAACGGAGGCAAGGCAGTATAATTATATTTTAGCAAAGAATTTAAAACCATATTTAACGTGCCATCTCCACCAGCCACAAAAATATACTGAAAGTTATTATTGTTAAACAGTGAAAAGAGCATCTCTTCCTTGTAATGTGTTCTTAACGGAACAATACAAATATTTCGACTCTGAAAATAAGCTATTACACGATCAAAATCATAAATAGTTTTTCCTGTGCCAGCTACAGGATTATAGATAAATAGTGCTTTTTGCATACTGAAAAATTGCTCACTCTTTTCCCCATAGTTTAAGAACTTCCCTGATATCTTCACCATACTCCCTATAATTTTCTACAGGAGTTTCCAGAATAAAAGGCAAGGTAGAAAAAAAATCATCTTTTATTAAATTTTTTATACCTTCATCCCCCATATATCCTTGACCAATTCTAGCATGACGATCTTTGCCGCTACCCGGAGGAAAAAGAGCATCATTGAGATGCATCACTTTGATTATTTCCAAACCAAAATATTTATCTAGAGTGTCTTTTAAATCCAGTACCATCTCTTGTTTCCGAAAATCCCACCCGGCTGCAAACAAGTGACAACTATCAAGACATATCCCTAAATTTGGGTGTTTACCAAGATTATCAACTATTATCTTTAAATCTTTAAGCAGACCAATTTCTGAACCTGAACCAGCCATCGCCTCCAATAAAAGAATACACTGCCCCTTAAAATCTCCCAGTTTTTCCTCTAAAGCAGTTGTTATCTTTTTTATACCTTCTTGGCGATCTTTGTTTCTCCCCGGGTGAACAACTAAATATTCTGCTCCTATTCTTTCTCCTCTAACCAAATCTTTGCCTACAATCTCCAGCGCAAAATTATAAACACTACTTTTTTCTGCTGCCATGTTAACTGTGTAAGGAAGATGTCCCATGATTGGAAAGATATTTTTTTTTGTTCTGGTTTTTGAAAAAAGATCTATTTCAGCCTTTTCTATACGACGTGCTTTCCCTCCTCTAGGGTTACGAGTAAAAAACTGAAAAGTATTTCCCTCTATTTCCTCTGTCATGCTGCAAGCTTTATCCAAGCCTTTAGAAATAGAAATATGTGCGCCTATTCTCCTCATAAAGCAACTCCTTAATTTAAATATCTAAAAAATGAATAAACATTAATAGACGCTGATTTAATATGATGAAATATGATGAAATATGATTTATTTTAAAATTATAACTGTAACTATTCAGGCACTAACGTAATAGTTAGAGATTGAATACCACTTTACAGTTTACGGGTTACAGTGATTACGAGGTTACAATTTGCTATACTATACAATAATTAACTGGCAACTGACAACTGGTTTATGATCCATTGTTCATCGGTTTTTAACCGGAAAATGGCTATAGCTGAATCGTTACTCATAACTAATCATAAAAAATCAGCGTCTATTTTTAAATGTTTTATAACTGATTTCATGCTTCAGTGCTGAAGTAGTTTCGCTAGAATTGACAAGAAGCACTTAAAATCTTATACTTATATAATATCACACAAGGGAACTTGATGAAAAGCTGTTTTTTATATCAACGAAGGAGGCATATTATGAGTAAAAAAGAAATCGTCCCTGTTGCCAAAGGTGACGGTATCGGTCCGGAGATTATGGAAGCTTCCCTGCATGTCTTGCTGGAGGCAGGAGCCCAAATAGAACCTCTATTTGTAGAAATAGGTGAAAAAACATACCGTGCCGGGTGTACAACCGGCATTACAGATGAAACTTGGCAAATATTGCGGAAGTATAGAGCTTTCTACAAGGCGCCAATCACTACACCACAGGGAAAAGGATACAAAAGTCTTAACGTTACCATTCGCAAAGCACTCAGTCTCTATGCTAATGTGAGACCTGCTATCAGCTATGAACCCATTATTCCCTCTAAACATCCAGGCATGGATATAGTTATTATTCGTGAAAACGAAGAAGACCTCTATGCAGGTATTGAGCACCAACAGACGCCCGAGGTTGTGCAATGCTTAAAACTAATTTCTCGTCCTGGTTGTGAACGTATTATAAAATACGCCTTTGAGTACGCTCGTGCCTACGGGCGTAAAAAAGTAACCTGCATGACCAAAGATAATATTATGAAACTTTCCGATGGTCTTTTCCATAAAGTTTTTGAAGAAATAGCCACTGATTATCCTGACATTCAAAATGAACACTGGATTGTAGATATAGGTATCGCCAAGCTAGCCGACACACCCGGTGATTTTGATGTAGTTGTAATGCCAAATCTCTATGGTGATATTGCTTCTGACATGACCGGTCAAATAGCCGGTTCTGTGGGTATCGCTGCTGGTGCTAATATTGGTAATAACTCTGCCATGTTTGAAGCAATCCATGGTTCTGCCCCACGCCTCGCTGGCCAAAACAAAGCTAACCCTTCTGGACTTCTGCTTAGCGGTGTCATGATGCTGGTTTATATCAATCAACCTGCTATAGCAGAGCGGGTTCATAATGCCTGGCTTAAAACAATTGAAGATCGTATTTGGACTTATGATCTAACTCGTAAAGCCAAATCTGCCCAGAAAACAAACTTCACAGAAGTGGGAACAATGGAATTTGCTAAAGCTGTTGTCATGCGACTGGGGCAAAAACCAGAACACCTTAAGCCAGCTGACTATGCTCAAAACATCTCCAACTTTAAAAAACCCCTACTTACCAACGTACGTAATACTGAGATGCAGCTTGATGGTGTGGATGTTTTCATTTGCAATGGAACATTTTCTGCAAATGAACTTGGTAAAAAGCTTACTCAACTAACTTCCAGTGAACTTCAACTGGTTATGATTACTAACCGTGGTCAAAAAGTATATCCCAACGGTTTCCCTGAAACATTTTGTACTGATCACTGGCGTTGCCGTTTCCAGCCAACCGCAGAAAAACAGCAAATTACACCTGCTGCTATCCGAAATCTTCTGGAAAAAATAGAGAAAAATAATCTCACCTGGATCAAGATAGAAAACTTGTATCTATTAGACGGACAACGTGCATATAGCCTTGGTCAGGGTCAATAACGATACATATCAGAAAATCCTTCTTTTAATTAAGACCCAAGCAGGAAAATCACTACTCCTTCTTGAATCTTAAACTATCCGGAGGTGAGATTTGTGAGTTTGGAGTTAAAAAATTTAATGGAAGAGGTCGTTACGAGTACTTTGCCAGAAGTTTGGAAAAATATAGACATGTGCAAATGTGAAAAATGCCGCCTTGATATCATAGCTATAAGTCTTAATCATCTTCCTCCTCGTTATATCGTTTCACAACGAGGCGAAGTTTACTCTCGTACTGATTTTTTGGTACTGCAAAAGCGTGTTGATATCATGACAGCCGTTTCTAATGCCATCCACATCGTAAAAAAGAACCCCCATCATAAAGAATAAGATAAGTTTTCAGCTATGTGAAACCAGGCACACCTCTCTTTGTCAAAAGAGAGATACACTAGAGAGATACACTCCCTCTTAAAAAATAGGTGTACCCTAATATCGAAACCAGGAGAAGATTACTATTGGAAATAAGAAAAATTTTTCGTACTGGTAATAGTCAAGTAATTTCAATTCCCAAAGAAATGTTAAAAAAATTAAATCTGCATGAAGGCGATCAGGTAGTTTTAGAATTAAAAGATAAAACTATTAACATCTCTCTTCTAGCAGAAAAGTTGTCACAAAAGGACGGTTTTTCACAACAAATAGAAAGTTTTCTGAAACAATACGAGGAGGTTTTAGAAAAACTAGAAGAATGAAAGAATTAAACGCAAAGGAAATTCTCTACATTCACTATATTCTAACTCAGAAAAAAGGACTACCTACGGGTTTAAGAGATATAAAGATGCTAAAAGCAGCTATTTTAAGACCCCACTCCAAGTTCCGCAATAAAGAGCTCTACCCAGATATTTATGCTAAAGCTGCGGCTTTGACGCAATTTATAATCTGCGGGCGGCCTTTTAATTCCGCTAATACAGCTACCGGGATAACCATAGGTATTATGCTATTGCAGAAAAATAATCTTTTGCTGCAAACAACAAAAGAGGAAATGCTGGAAACTGCCAGAAAAATTGCCAATAATAACTTAAATGTAGAGGAATTGGGTCATTGGTTTAAAAATAATTGCCATAAAGTTTTATAAATTCTGGGCAACAATCTTAGCTATATCTGAATAGGATATTATCCCCACGAGCTTCTTCTTCTCATTCACTACTGGTAGCCTGCGTACATCATTGGCGTACATAATAAAGGCTACTTGTGCAATGGTGTTATCTGGAGCAGCAGAAAATATTTTTCCGCCATGATGAGAAACAACAGATGCTACATCCTTTTCTGCTAGGGCTTTAAGTTTCTTTAAGTATTCTTCTTCTTTTTGTGGAAATAATGATGCACTATCACTGCCTATTATTTTTATAGCTGAAGGCATGGACCTCTGTACTATATCGGCTTTTGTCACCATCTCAACAACTTCGCTATTCTCATTGACAACAGGTACGCCACTTATCTTATGTTGCAACATCAACCTTGCTGTTTCCGCCAGTTTGGTAGACATAGTTACTGTTATAACGTTTTTAGTCATTAGTTCTTTGATTAACATAAATCTGCCTCCTCTTTTTGCTGGTTTTATCTGTTTACATCTTACCATTCTTTCTTTTTAATAGCAATAACAAAAACTCTAAAAAAACTAACTAAACGAGGTGGACCTCTAGCATGCAAACTATGTACGAAAAAGGCTTAAAGTTTATGAAATACAGTAAAAAAAGAAATCTCTCACAGATTCTCTTTTTATTTATAGCCCTACTTTTTTTTCTCGCCTACAGGGGAGTAACCAGAGAATATCAAAGGCTAAATCCCATACAAAAAACAGCACAATTATACAATGATATTAATGCAGATGATTTAGTAATCACCATAGGAGGAAATTTTAATCCTCGCACCTCTTGGTCCTTTTCTTTATTCTCTCATAACCTTTCTAATGCCCCTCTTTTCTGCCCACATATCACTGAAATCCTGCTTGCTTCTGATTTGAGGATTCTCTCATTAGCATCTCCCTTTATTTCCGAAAACCTTGTTCCTCTTGATAAATCTCTGGCACTGGGAATATCCTCAAAAAAAGCTTATTTACTGCAAGAAAATAATATTGATCTGGTGCAAATTTCCGGTAATAATATTTTAGATTTCGGTGTTCTTGGTTTGATTAATACCCTAACTCTGCTAGATGAGAAAAAAATAGCCGTAACCGGCGCCGGTCTAAACAAAAACGAAGCACTTACACCCTACTATTTTCACAACCCAAACCTTACCCTGGGAATCGTAAGCCTAAATGCTAACCCTCCTTCTGGTTGGGCAGCAGGAGAAAATCGCTTAGGTGTAGCTACTGCTGACAATGAAACAATTAAAAAACTCTTCTCGGAAATAAATGAAAAAGCAAATACTGTTTTAGCTTTAGTTTCCTTTGAAGATAGCAACAGTCCCCGTCCTACAAAAACTCAAAGAAATTTTGCTCATGCCCTGATAAATGCAGGTGCACATATTGTAATCGGTACAGGAGGAAACCTTGTGCAAGAAACAGAATTATATCAGCAAGGTATTATTTTTTATAACCTGGGCAATATCACTCCCTCGCAGGTAAGATTTAGTTATGCTAAAGAATCTATTTTATTGCAAATAATTCTTTCCCCTAGCGGGCAAAAGAGGTTTATTGCTTATCCCCTTTCCCTTGAAAGTGCCAATACTGAAATGCTCTTTTCAGGAGTACCAGAAAATATTATAAACCAGAAAATATTATGGAGACTACAAGGAGAAGCTCCCTGGCAAAGAAAAAATAATTTTTATTTCCTTGAATTACCATTTTCTCGCTTGCATTATTAACTTTCAGGTGGTGAAAAATTGTGTCCCTTTTACCTCTACTCCCAGGCGCCCTTGCCTTGGGACTGGGTCTTGGGCTGGGATTACGAGAAAAGCATCTTATCTCACGCAATTTAGACAGCTTTAAATACAGAGTAAATGTCACTGGAACAAGAGGTAAATCTACGGTAGTTCGCCTGCTAACAGCTGCTTTTCTCGAAAGCAAAATCCCAGTTGTCGCTAAAACTACCGGCAGTGAAGCTCGTATATTAACTTTTCTGTCAGATAAAAAGAAAAACCTTTATCCTCTGGAATACGAATTTGAACGTCCCTTAGAAGGACCCAATATAAAAGAACTACGTTCGCTTATAAGTAAGGCTAAATCCGTCAAAGCCACTACTCTGGTTGTTGAAGATATGACCATCGACTCTGATTACCGTGATATTTTTTCTCGTGAATTTTTAAAGACCAATGTCATTATTATTACTAATGTTTTAAAAGATCATATGGAGGTTTTAGGACCTTCTTTAGACGATGTAGCAGAAGCTTACGGTGCCATTATTCCGGAAAAAGGGCTGCTAATAACTACTCCAGGTAAATACCTGCCTTATTTTAAAAAGATAGCTGCATATAAAAAAACAAGTGTTGTTGTTTCCCAGGAAACAGAATTACCTCCTAACTACACTGAAAAGTTTTCCTACCTCTTATTCCCTGAAACTCTATCTTTAGTTTTGCAGGCAGCTCTTTCTCTGGGAATAAGCAAGAAAACAGCTTTAAAAGGCATGCTTAAAGCTGCTCCTGACCCTGGCGCTTTGCAAGTAAAACAAATTATAGTTAGTAATGGCACTGTTTCTGACGAGAAAGGACTACTGGTCAAGGCTTTCGCTGCCAACGACCCCACCTCTGCCTTGCTGGTATGGACATATTTTCAAAATAGCGGTTACCTAAATAAGCAAACTATTGTCTTGATGAATTGTCGTCAAGATCGGGTAAAGCGAAGTGAAGATTTTGCTCGCTTGGTATTGCCAAAAATGTCAGGGCAAAGCCTGCTGGTTATGGGAGAAATAACCAAGCCAGTTCTCGCATTAAAAAACCGTTTTGCTTTTGCCGAGGTTTTAAACCTAGAAGGAGTTTCTGCAAAAAAAATAGCCCAACTAATAAAAGAAAAGTACTGCCTCAATAATATCTTGTTTGGGACAGGAAATTATTATGGAGTAGCGAAAGAATTATGTCTAGAACTTGAAAAAACAGGGGGTAACTAAATGTACGGTGGAGAGTTGCTGGTAGCTCTAGTAGTAGGGATAACTTTAAGTATTATTTTTGCTGATCTTTTTGGTATTATTCCTGCCGGTATCATTGTGCCGCCTTATTTAGCACTGGTTTTTGACCAGCCTACTATTTTAGCCAGTATTTCTCTGCTTTCTTTATTGTCCTTTTTTTTAGTTAAATTTCTAGCTCGCTTTATTATTCTCTATGGGAGGCGTAAATTCGGAGCAATGATTCTGGCTGCTTTACTCCTGAATTTGCTCCTGCATTTTCTTTTCCCTCTCCTAGCATCTAATATTTTTCCTTTACAAGGAGTTGGCATTATTATTCCCGGTCTTATTGCCAACAGTATTGACCGGCAAGGAATAGCTCCAACTTTTTTGAGCATGCTTTTTCTGGGAGGAGTTACTTATCTGGCACTTCTTCTTTATCTTTTTCTGCTGTAACCCCCCAAAGGGGACTTTTCCCCTTCTCTCTGAAAAGAGCTTAGGAAGGGTCATTTTTTAAGAAAACACTGGGGGTGTAGAGTTGAAATTTTTTAAAATATGTCTTGTTGTAATTTTCATGTGTTTAACAGCAACAACCCTTTTCTACTTTTTTTATATTTCACACCATACACACAACCAATTAGAAATTACAGATAAACCACTAGTTCAAGCAGTTATCTTCGGCAAAATCTCCAGAAATGATACCCTTATAACTCGTTGGCTAAAAAATTCTAATTTCTCAACTTTATCCCAACTACCTTCTATTAGCAAAGAAATAGTTTCATTAGCTCATTATGAAAACTCTTTTCCTTCTGCCCGAGAAACAAAAATTTTACAAAAAACAGGACTTTCACTTGTTACTCTTCCTTTTATACCCTTTGAAGATCTACCATATATAGTTGAAGAAAAAATCACTGACAAAGTCGAGTTGCAAAGAGATTTAGCAGTTTTGACTTTATGCAAAAAAGAAAACACCCTCCTTTTAAATCTTCCTTTGGACATTTCTTTACAAGAACTAATAGAAACTATAGCTACCTACAAAGAAACAGCAACACCTCAACTTTTAATCATAAAATTCACTCCCACCGCTCAAACCGACAACGAGAACGAAGAAAATATTTTTTCCACTAAAGCAAAAGCAGCTGCGGAAGCAGGTGCTCATATAATTATAGGAACCCATACGGCAAACTTGCTACCGCTGGAAGTATATGCAGATAGCTTGATTATCCCTAGTCTTGACTTTTCCCTAGGAGGAAATAACACTGAAAGTGCTTTTATTCTTTTTACTCTTTATGAAAAAGGCATCACTGTAGAAGTTCACCCTCTCCGCCTTGCAAACGGACTCCCTCAATCTCTGCATTTACCTTGGCACTATTTTCAAAGCAAACAAATTTTGCAACAAATAGCACCGGCAAAAGAAGGCTTTCAACCAAAAAGATTTAAATCTGTCTATATTTCCTCCTCCCTTCTACCCCTGCCCGAACCTGTAGAACTAACGGAACCTCTCCTCGACCCCATAGAAACACCTCTGGAGAGTGAAAAAAAGCAGGCAGAAAACAACGAAGGAAGATTTGGCGTAGCCGCGGGACATCCTTTGGCTGTAGAAGTAGGAATGGAAATACTTCGTGCCGGGGGAAATGCCATAGATGCAGCTGTTGCTGTTTCCTACGCCTTAGCGGTAGTTGAACCGCATGCGTCAGGTTTGGGTGGCGGTGGCATAATGCTCTTACATCTGGCAGCAGAAAATAAACAAATAGTTATCGATTACCGCGAAACCGCTCCTTTCACTATGGAGCAAGATGAAATCGGAAAAATAATGAACTGGCCCAGCACTGGTATTCCGGGTTTTGTAAGAGGCATGGAAAAAGCTTTGGAAAAACATGGCACTATGTCACGTCAGGATGTTTTAACCCCTGCCCTAAATTTAGCCCGGGATGGTTTTCCTATGTCTGCAGAACTGCATACTAGGGTCAGGCAAAATTCCGGCAAGTTGGCTCGTAGCCAAGAAGCACTAACTAATTTTTTTCGACGAGGCTGGGCTACTCCTGTAGGTGAAATCATAAAACAACCTGTTTTAGCTCGCACTTTAGAAGCTATTATAAAGGAAGGAAGTAAAGTTTTCTATGAAGGATATATTGCTGATAGTATTATAAAAGTACTAGCACAGCAAGGAATGCATCTCTCTGCTAACGATTTGGCCAGATACCGGGCTATACTTAGAGAGCCTATACAAGGAAATTATCGTGGCTATACTGTACTTACCGTCCCTCCTCCTACCGGCGGCTTCAACCTTTTACAGCAACTAAAAATTTTGGAGCATTATGACCTAGGAACTTATCAGCAACCAACACCGGAGATATACCATCTTATCCAACAAACAATAAGAGCTGTTTACAGCGACCGCCTCAGTCATGTAGGTGATCCTAGATTTGTTTATGTACCCCTAGAGGAACTGCTAAGCGAAGAACATATCCTAGGGAAAATAGACCTAATTGAAAGTGGCGATATACCTATGCCCATGTACAGAGATCCTTATCGTCCCTCTGATAACACTACCCATATAGTAGTCCTAGATTCTGCAGGAAACTGGGTCAGTGTAACCAATACTATCAGCTTTTTCTTTGGTTATGGTCTGCAGGCAGAAGGTTTTTTCCTAAATACCCAACTCAAAAATTTTAGTTCCAACCCCCGTTCCCCCAATTCGTTTCAACCGGGGAAAAGACCTTTCAGCCATATCAGCCCTACCTTGCTTTTCAAAGATGGTACACCCTTTATGGCACTAGGCACTCCCGGAGGCAGGCGTATTCCTGCTTATTTAGCTCAAGTAATAGTGCAATATGTAGATTTTGATGCCAACATTGAGGAAGCCGTAGCAGCTCCTCGCTTCTGGCCAGAAGGCAGAAAACTTTATCTGGAAAAAGGAATTCCAGATAGAGCCATCTCGTTTTTACTGGAACAAGGTTACCAAATAATAAAACGCAATCCTTCTTTTTTCTTTGGCAGAATCGCTGCTCTTCATCTGGATTTAGAAACCAACAAACTCACTGGTACAGGTGACCCTCTACGCGGCGAGGGAACCACTTCCCTTGTAGGTGAGCGGTGAGAAATATGCTGTTTCATTTATCGTAACTACTCAGGTCTATTGAGCTGTTTTTAAAATTATCTCATACGTTGCTCTCAAGTTGCTGCAGCAAATACCAAAGAGAGCATTGATTTTATTAATCAGAAGGAGCGGAAAATCTTGAGGATAGCAGTTTAAATGCTTTGACAACATCGCTGGCACCAAAAACGGCAGAGCCAGCTACCAGTACAGTAGCACCAGCTTTCGCAACTTCGGCTGCATTCTCTCGGTTTATACCTCCATCTACTTGTATTTCCAAAGACAAGTTCCTTTTTTCTCTTAATAAGGATAACTGCTTTATTTTCGGCAATACTTGGGGAATAAATGCCTGACCACCAAACCCAGGGTTGACAGACATTAGAAGCACCAGATCCAGTTCTTCCAGCACATAGTCCAGCACAGCAAGAGGTGTCGCTGGGTTCAAAGCCACCCCGACCTGTATTTCAAATTCTTTTATCGCTTGAATTGTCCTATGTAGATGAATACAAGCCTCGGCATGTACGCAGATAAGATCTGCCCCGGCTGCTGCAAAATCTGCCAGAAAAAAATCTGGGTTTTCAATCATCAGGTGAACATCAAGAAAAAGAGAGGTTCTTTTTTTGATAGCACTGACTACAGCAGGACCCCAAGTTATGTTGGGCACAAAATGCCCATCCATAACATCAATATGAAGCCAAGAAGCACCTGCTTTTTCTACTTTTCTGATTTCTTCACCTAGATAAAAAAAATCCGCTGCCAGCAGAGACGGTGCAATGTTGATCGTCAATATCAATAACTCCTTTCCATCTCTTGTATCTCTTTCAAGATTTGCAAATAATTCTTGTAACGACTGGCTGCAAGCTCTTTTGTACCTGTTTTTTCTCTAACCACGCATCCAGGTTCACTTAGATGAAGACACTTATTAAACCTGCAGCTAGCAGCAAGCTTGGCAATTTCAGGGAAAAAAAAAGTCAGCTCACTAGAAAGAACTCCTTTCAAAAGCAACTGGCTGAAGCCAGGAGTATCCGCTACCAGTCCACCACACTCCAGGGGAATCAGTGCTACTTGCCTGGTTGTATGTCGCCCTTTTTTCATTTTTTTGCTTACCAGTCCTGTTTTAAGTTGCAATCCCGGGAGTAATCTGTTCAACAGGGCAGACTTTCCCGCCCCAGAGGGACCGGCAACGACAGATATCTTTCCTTCCAAAAAGGGCTTAACTTCTGCTACTCTATCGTTCTGTAAAACACTCATCGTAATAACCTTGTATCCTATATGCTCATAAATAGCCACAATATCCTTAATATCCTGCGCATCTGCCGTAGTAACAAGATCTGTTTTATTTAAACACAGCAAAATAGTTAAATAATTTGCCTCTGCTAAAACCAATAACCTGTCCAGTAGAGTCAAGCTTAGCGGAGGATTTTTAAGCGAAAACAAAATAACAGCTTGTTCTACATTGGCAATGGGGGGTCTGTACAATTCTGTCTGGCGAGGTAATTTTTTTTCAATCATCTTTTCTGCAAGATTAATTTCAACCCTGTCACCAGCTAAAAACTGCACCCCTTCATTCTTAAAACGTCCCCTAGCCTGGCAGAGAATAGTCGTATCTTTATTTAAGTAAACACTAAAAAATCCACCGCCTACTTTTAAGATCAAACCTGACTCCAGCTTTTGCACACACCTTTCTATTCGGGAAACTCTTTGTGAGCTAAAATTTCTTCATTATATATAACTGTTACCTGACCTCTATCATACCCTTCTACGACAATTGGGTTACCCCAATACTCTACTGTCTCTTTCCGCTCACCTCGGATATCCGTGATGATTATCTCTACTTTTTCACCCAAAGGTACTCGTTCGGAAGGAATATTAACAGTTATACGATATTTTTTTACGCTGTCCAGATCAGGACCTATACTAAACGTCAGATCAAGTAAATCACCTTTATACAATGTTTCTCCCGGCTCCGGGAATTGATCAATAACCTGACCTACTGGAGCAAGGTCATTTAATTCTGTTACATGACCTAATTTTAAATTGTTGTCAGCAAGCCATTTTTCTGCTTCTTGACGAGTTAAACCACGTAAATCTGCTATTTCTACAGGCTCTGTCCCCTTGCTAACTACAATAACTACCAAATCACCTTTCATAAGGCGAGAACCTTCTCCTGGACGCTGGCTGATAATCCGTCCGGCATCCACTTCATCACTGAAAATCTCCTCTTTTTCTACCTCAAAACCAGCCGCCTGCAAGGAAATCCGTGCCTCTATCTCCAACTTTTCCAGAACACCCGGAACTTTAATAAAAGCAGGTCCGGTACTTAAGATAAACTCTATTTTTCTGACCTGTTGCACCATTCTGCCGGCAAGAGGATTTTGGGAAACAACATAACCAGTAGGAATATCCGAAGACGAGGCCTGACCAACTACTTCAAAATCAAGACCAACTTCCCGCAATCTGTCAACGGCCTGCTGCAAAGGAAGACCTTCAACTTCAGGCACAGCCACTTCTGGGGTTGAAAAAAAGTCAGACACCCAGGTATACCCTGCAAAAATTAAACCAGCGAGAAAAACAATAGCAACAAAAACTGCGATCAAGCGAAGCTTGCGTTTATTTTTTTTCTGCCGGGAAGAGTTATTATTCCTAGGACGCTGACCATTACTGGCTCTACCATTATATTTATTAGTATAGGAGAAATTCATTTTTAGATGCTCCTCCAATATCTTCAAATCCTCTTTCAAATCTTTTGCTGTTCTATAACGATCTGCTGGATTTTTTTCTACTGCTTGCATAATTATCTCTTCCAGCTCTAAAGAAACTTCCGTATTCATTTCTGCCGGGAAAGGAACGTTCTCCTGTATATGTTTCAAAGCTACAGCGACCATATTTTCTCCCGAAAAGGGCACTGTCCCTGTTAGCATTTCATAGAGCACAATACCCAACGAATAGATATCCGATCTCTCTTCCGCCGGCTTCCCACTGGCCTGTTCGGGAGAAAGATAATGCACAGAACCGATAATTGTGCTGGTATAAGTTATAGTTGTGGTTGTAATCCCCCTAGCTATACCAAAATCAGCAACTTTTACCCTCCCTTCGGGAGTTATGAGAATATTATGAGGCTTTATATCTCTATGCACGGTATTATGTTTATGTGCTTCTTCTAAGGCCTCACATATCTGAATAGCAATGGAAATCACTTGGGAAGGGGGCAAAGTTCCTTTTTTAAGAATAAGATCTTTTAGAGTCTGACCGTCAATATATTCCATGACAATATAGTAAAGATTATTTTCTTGACCGACGTCATAAACATTTACTATATTGGGGTGGGAAAGATTAGCAGCAGAGAGAGCTTCTCTGCGAAAACTACGTACCAGGTTATTGTCTCCAGTCAGATTTTCTCTGAGAATCTTTACAGCTACCGTCCGACCAAGAAGAGTATCCGCTCCTTTATATACTACCGCCATTCCACCTTCACCTATTTTTTCTTGTAGGCGGTACCTTTCTCCCAGTATTTTACCTATCATTCATGTCACCTCATAGCCTTTATGAAACAGAATTCTGAATCAAAACTACAGTAATATTGTCATGGCCACCCCTATCGTTGGCTGTTGCTATCAGATCTTGTATAACTTTTTCTTTACAGGAAACATCTTTAGCTGTTCTAAAAATTTCTTCTTCAGAAAGCAGGTTGGTCAACCCGTCAGTGCAGAGAAGTAAGGTTTCTCCTAGTTTTAGAGTACCTTTGTAAAAATCAGGTTCGATATGTGGTTCTGTGCCCAGCGCTTTTGTCAAAATATTTCTTTTCGGGTGTGAGTGCATATCTTGTTTACTAATCTGACCGTTATCCATCATCTCTTTTACCAAAGAATGGTCTCGTGTTAATTGTATAATTCCATCTGGTTTTATTAGATAACCCCTACTATCTCCTATCTGCCCTATACAGTATTCTTCCCCAAAAAACAATGCTGCCGTCAGTGTCGTTCCCATTCCCTGCTGCTCCTTTTGACGTAAGGAAGCTTCCCAGATAAGTGAATTGGCTTTAGCTATCATCCCAGCAAGTGAAACCTGCAGGCTTTTATTTTCAGGCAAATATTCTAAAGTAGCATATTCTTCTAAGAAATCTCTTTTCATAGAAGTAACAGCCATTTTACTAGCTACTTCACCGGCAGCATGTCCACCCATGCCATCAGCAACCATAAAAAAACAGCAAAGAGCAGAGGCAAGCATTAAAAAAGAATCCTCATTAATGCTTCTCGCTCTGCCTTTATCTGTTTTACCGTAGTAATACATAAAACTTTCAGCTCCAGTCAATCAGTCTCTGCGACCTCTGATTAAAAGCATCCTCAAAAGCTGTGCGAGTGCAGCTGCCATGGCAGCAACGTAAGTAAGGGCAGCAGCATTAAGAACCTGGCGTACCCCTCCTGCTTCACTCTGTTGAAGAAAACCTCCTCCCTCCAATAAAGCCACAGCCCGACTAGAAGCATTTAATTCAACAGGTAAGGTAGCAATCTGAAAAAGAACAGCAAAAAAATAAAGAATTATACCAATATCCATCATGGTTCCCCCTACACCAGAGAAAAAAAAGCCCATAAAAAACAACGGCATAGCTAGGCGAGAACCAAGACTGGCCACAGGAAACAGGTTGTTTCTGAACATTAAAAAAAAGTAGCCTTGTGCATCCTGCATGGCGTGACCCGTTTCGTGCGCAGCTATACCAAGAGCAGCAATAGAAGGAGTATTATAAACTTCTGGAGAAAGACGTATTACTTTCTTACGAGGATCGTAATGGTCGTCTAAAACCCCTCGGGTCATTTCAACGGACACTTCATGGATCCCAGCTTGGTCTAAAAGACGCCGGGCAACATTTGCTCCCGTCATATTACCTTTTGTTCGTATACGAGAAAATTTGTGGTAAGTTTTCTTTACTTTGTTCTGAGCATAAAAAACAAAAATAAATACTGGTATCATCAGAAATATCGTACTGTCAAAAAAAGTTCCCAGAAAAAAAGAACCTGGTATCATTCTTTTAATTTCCCTCCTAAAAATCTATTTATTGCTTCTTCCAATTTGACCGTATTCACCCTGGTATTATAGCACGGACCAGCTGGTCTGTCATTAATAATCCCATAGACAGGCACCGGGCTGCTGTCTATTATACCACTATTCAAGTCACGTTCACAAGCCACCGCTAAAATAACCTGAGGCTTATGTTCCTTGACGGCTTGCCTGGCCAACGTTCCTCCTGTAACAACTTCTATCGCCACCTTATATTTTGTTGCCATCCGAGAGAGTGAACTTATATCACAATTTCCACAGTGAAGGCAATTGGAAATATTCCTGGTCAGTTTATGGGGACAGTCATCTTTTTGTAGGCAGTGAGGCAATAAAATCAATAAATCTTCCGGAGAAACCGAAGTTTTTTTGCTTTCTACTAACTTATTATTTACTTCCACAAAGGAAATTTGGATATGTTCTTGCGTAATCTTTAAAATCCTGCCTATCTGAATAACAAAAGGATATAAAATGTTCATTGTCCGATAAACAGGCATTTGGAAAAAAGAAACGTTTCTACCTCGTAGTATAGACCAAACAAGTCCTACCATACCTACAGCAGCCAAAATAGTTAATATCAATAAGAGTATTATAACAATCATGAATATAACCCTATAGATATATTCCTGAGCAAAAGCCACTCTCCAAAGATAATAAATCAAACCAACAAATAAAAGAATACTAAGCGCCATCAAGCCTATAAAAACCCGCTTCCCGGATTTCGTCGTTTTTATTGCTTTCATTTATTTACACACCTTCGCATCCTCGTTCCCACTACCAGCCCATATCCCCGGCTAAATTCTGCTGCTGTCATAACTTTTTTCCCGGCAGGTTGTACTTCCTTTAGCATAACTCCTCCTTCTCCTGCTGCTACCAAAATACCTTCTTTTGTCACCTTTATGACACTGCCTTGCTCTCCCTGGCAAAACAAATAAGAGGCTCTACGGATTTTAACTCGGCGTTGCTCAAAAAATGTATATGCTCCGGGAACCGGACTCAAAGCATTAATCAGGTTAACAATTTTTTTGCCTTCCCATGACCAATCAATTTTTTCTTCTTCCCGCTTAAGAAGAGGCGCATTGGAAGCTTCCTGGTTATTTTGGGGAATTCTACTGGCTTTTTTTTCTCTAATCAGGGACACAGCCTTTAATAAAACTTCTTTACCTAGAACAGCTAATCGATATTGTAACTCTCCTGTTGTTTCGCCTTCTTTTATGCGGACTTTTTCTTGGAGTATTATATCTCCTGTGTCCATACCCACATCCATATAATAGATGGTTACGCCGGTTTCTTTTTCCCCATTCATAATCGCCCGGTGCACCGGTGCTGCTCCCCGATAATGAGGCAAAAGTGAAGCATGTACGTTTATAGCTCCTTGAGATGGAATTGCCAGAACTTCCCGAGGTAATATCTGCCCATAGGCTGCCGTTACCAACAAGTCGGGTGCCAGTAGTTTTAATAACTTAACAAATTCAGGATTCTTCGCCTTTACCGGTTGCAAGCAGGTAAGACCTGCTGCTAAGGCATATTCTTTTACCGGGGAAAAAATAACTTTTTTACCACGCCCACGTGGTCTATCAGGCTGTGTAACTACAGCTAGGAGATCATACTTTTCTTTCACTAATGCTTTTAAAGAAATCAAAGCAAACTCCGGCGTTCCCATAAATATAATTTTAAAGTCTTTTTTTTCCATATTAAGCCCTCTCTTATTTTGAAGGTATCTTACCGTAGGCTAAGTCATTTGAAATATTTGTCGCTTTATCAATAAAAAGAATACCGTTAAGATGATCTATCTCGTGTTGCAAAATCCTGGCCAAAAGAGATTCAGCATGTACCCTTATTTTCTTCCCCTCCCGGTTCAACCCCTCTATCTCAACTTCCGCCGCTCTTTCTACTTCTCCATAAAGACCTGGGCAACTCAAACAGCCTTCGTTAGCTGTTTCTACCCCTGTCGCCTTCAAAATAACAGGGTTTATCAATTCTAGAAAATTGTTCTGGTCAGGTTTAACTACAATAATACGTTTTCCTACTCCTATCTGAGGTGCTGCCAAACCAACACCAACAGCTACCTCCATGGTTTCTGCCATATCCTCAAGAAGGCGAACAATAGCAGGAGTAATTTTTTTTACTTCTTTACTCCGCTGTCTTAGAATTGCATCACCGTTTTTGCGAATAATACGTAATGCCATATTTTTCTTCCCCTCTTCTCCTATTAACCTTTCAATTTCTCTATAACATATTCAGCGGATCTACATCCGGGATAATAGTTAAATGCCGATAATTCTTCTTAATAAATTCAATCCCTTGGCGAGCTACTAATCTCAAGTCTTCTCTGTTATTTCCTTTTAAAACTAAGTGCCGACGATAATTATCCTTTATCTTGGCAAAAGAACAAGGGGCAGGACCTAAACATTCTACCTGAAGATTGTTTTTGGTTACCTCTGCCAACTTTCTGGAAGCTTCTGATAAGATATTTTCGTCTTTACTAGTTAAAAGCAATCTTAACATGTAACTGTGTGGGGGGTAAGATAATTCTTTGCGTATAGCAATCTCCTGTGCAAAAAACCCCTTAAAATCATGTTTTTGGGCTGCCAGAATACTATAATGCTCCGGAGCATAAGTTTGCACAATCACTTCGCCGGGAAACTTGCCCCGACCTGCTCTGCCGGCAACCTGTGTCAAAAGCTGAAATGTTTTTTCACCAGCTCGAAAATCAGGGAGGGTTAACCCTGTGTCAGCTATAATCACCCCTACTAGTGCAATATCAGCAATATCTAGTCCTTTGGCTATCATTTGGGTACCTATTAAAATTCCCGGTCCTTTTTTTTGAAATGATTGCAAAATTTTTACATGGGCATCTTTTCGGGAAGCAGTATCTACATCTAGACGCCAGATGCCTGTTGCAGGAAATAGTTTAGAAATTTCTTCTTCTACTTTCTGGGTACCTGTGCCAAAATACTTTATATAATGTGAACTACAAGCAGGGCAAACTTGCGGTACCTTGATCAAATAAGAGCAATAGTGACAGATAAGCTTGGGTTGCTGCGAATGAAAAGTGAGAGAAATATCACAGGAAGGACAACGCATAACCAGACCACACCCTCGACACAAAACACAGGTAGAATGCCCCCGGCGATTCAAAAACAGCAAGGCCTTGTTGCCTTTATTCAGAGTTTCAGTAAGTCGAGAGATCAGTAGGCTGCTAAACATTGTTCTGTTCCCAGCTTTTAGTTCCTTCCGCATATCTAATATTTTAACTTTAGGCATCTTTTCCCCTGTCACCCTCCAGGGAAGTTCTAGAAGTTTGTATTCATTTTTGATAGCTTTCCAGTAACTCTCTAGGGAAGGAGTAGCACTTCCCAGTACTAGGAGCGCACCATTCCTGCGAGCACGTTCTTCGGCCAGCACTGCCGCATGGTAACGAGGAGTTTCTCCCTGCTTATAAGTCCATTCATGCTCTTCATCTAGAATGATGATACCCAAGTTACTGACAGGTGCAAAAACAGCGGAACGTGCTCCTACAGCAATGCATGCCTCCCCAGATAAAAGACGACACCACTCATCATATCTTTCTCCTTGAGAAAGTTTGCTGTGTAAGAGTGCTACCCTACTGCCAAAAAAACTGCGAAATCTTTCTATCATTAAGGGTGTCAAGGAAATCTCAGGGACCATCACAATAGCCCCTTTTCCTCGCTGTAAAACCTGCTCTATAGACCTTAAATAAATCTCTGTTTTACCGCTTCCTGTCACTCCATGCAGTAGAAAAGTTTTCTTCTCCCCTGTTTCTATACTTTTTTGAAGCTCCTCCAAAGCTCTAAGCTGTTCTGGAGTTAAAATCAACTGTTTTTTGGTTGGCTGCGAAAGTGTTTTCAAGGGCTTTCTTGGCATAGTTCCTTCTATCAGCTGCAGGTAGCCTTTTTTTTGCATCGCTCTGATGACTGCATAATCAGTCGACGTCTCCTTTAGCAAATGTGAGAGGGTCTGAAAAACATCCTTTTTTAGATGATTTAGAACACGCACTTGGCGAGGGGCTTTGTTTTCTAGTAGTATCAGTTTGTCAGCTAGTTGTTTTGAATCTAGAGAAAGTTGTACAAACTTTACCTTTTTCTGCCTGATTCCCGCCGGAAAAGGCAACATAGCCTGTAAAACAGCTGCCCGACTACATAAATAATAATCCCTTATCCAGCGAGAAAGATCGAGAAGTTCTGGCGTTAAATAGGGAACTACATCCAATGGTTTTAATATCTCTTTAGCAGCAGCTACCTCCGGCTTATCTACAAACGCCAGCACAAAAGCCTCTACTTGCCGATGTCCAAAGGGGACCTGTATACGCATACCCGGTTGAATTAATTTTTCATAGTGAGACGGTAAAGCATAGTGGAAGGGTTTATTCACAGCTGCTGCTGTTACAGATATTTGTACTTCTATATACTTGGTCATAAAGATTTATCTTCTTCCTCTTCTTATCTCCGTAATCTTATCTAATATTTTATTAGCAACTTTATCTTTAGTTGCTAGAGGAATATCCTCCACAAAACCATCTGGTAAAAGAAGTTTTACAGCATTGTCATCAACAGCAAAACCAGCTTCTGGTCGGCTGACATCGTTGACTGCTATAAGGTCAAGATTTTTCTCGTACATCTTTTTAGCGGCATTAGAAAGTAAATCCTGGGTTTCTGCAGCAAAACCAACTAATATTTGCCCACTTTTTTTCTTTGTACCCAAAGTTTTTAGGATATCCGGATTTCTCTCTAGCTTTATTTCCATAAGAAAACTTTTTTTGATCTTATGAGGCTCAATTTGTAATGGTCGGTAATCGGCTACAGCAGCAGCTTTAATAATAATGTCCATTTCCGCAGCCAGAGAAGTTACTATTGCATACATTTCACGCGCAGTCTTTATTTCTTTAAAATCGACTCCAGCAGGAGGAGTAAGTGAGGTAGGTCCGCTTATCAAGGTAACTTTTCCTCCCCTTTCACTGGCAGCTCTAGCTAGGGCATAACCCATTTTGCCACTGGAATAATTACTGAAATAACGAACAGGATCAAGTGGTTCTTGTGTAGGTCCTGCTGTAATCATTACTCTAAGCCCGACTAAGTCTTTTTGCTGTTTAAGGGAAAGTCGCACTAAATCCAAAATAGTAGACGGCTCAGCCATCCTACCTTTGCCAACAACACCACAAGCCAATTCTCCGCTGTCCGGTTCTATTATGATTACCCCCCTGTTTCGCAATATTGCTAAATTTTGCTGTAATACAGAGTCATTGTACATGGCAAAATTCATAGCCGGAGCCAGAAAGGTAGGGCTATCTCCCCTAGCTAGAAAAATAGTGGAGAGAAGGTCATCAGCCAATCCATAAGCCATTTTAGCAATTATATTAGCTGTAGCCGGTGCCACCACCAAAACAGTTGCCCAGTCTGTCAGGCTAACATGCTTAATTCTAAAATTTTCTACCTCAGAAAAAACGCTGGTATAGACAGGATTAGTGCTCAAGGTTTGCAAAGTCAGCGGAGTAATAAACTTGCATGCATTCGTAGTCATAATAACCTGCACAGCAGCATTTTCTTTAACAAATAAACGGCAAAGTTCTGCCGCTTTATAGGCAGCAATACCTCCTGAAATACCTAGGAGAATATTTTCGCCTTTCACCACACCTACACCTCACTGTTCAAAGTTTGTAACTACTTAGCTAAGCTGCTACAGCAACACCACGTTCGCTGGATTTTATATGTGTATCGGTGCTCACTTTGGTATTTGCTGCAGCAGCTTGAGAGCAACGCATGAGATAATTTTAAAAACAGCTCTATAGACCTGAGTAGTTACCAAAGTTTTTTATCTACGCTCATAAACTGTTTCTCCCCTGAATATTTCTTCCAAGGCTATAGTAATTTCGTTCCTAAACTTCCCATTTGTTTTTTTCTTTTCCATAAGTTCCTCTTTTATTTGCCTCGCTCTGCGAGCAGCAATAATAACCAAAGTATATTTACTATCAACCTGTTTCATAAGTTCGGTAATAGAAGGATAAATCACCTGGTGCCCTCCTTTAAAGTGGGAAACATATATGTTCCCCTTCTAATATCTTATTAATCAACTTTTTATTTCTGGACGCTCTTCTTCTTTCTGCTCTTAAAATAGATTTAATATCAGCAACAGCTCTTCCGAGATTGTCATTTAAAACAACAAAATCATAAATATCCAGAGACTTGAGTTCTTCCAAGGCAAGATTTAATCTTTTTTTGATAATTTCTTCTTTCTCTGTTCCTCTTTTAGTAATCCTCGATCTGAGTTCCTGAAAAGAGGGTGGAAGCAAAAAAATAAAAAGACCTGCCGGGAAAGTTTTTTTAACTTGCCGAGCACCTTGCGTATCTATTTCCAACAAAACATCTTTGCCCTGACGCATTTTCTCTGCAATAAACTTTTGGGGAGTACCATAAAAATCCCCATAAATTTCTGCCCATTCCAAGAAAGCTCCTTCTCCCACCAGCTGCAAAAAATTACTTCTGGAAACAAAGAAATAGTTTGTCCCCTCTTTTTCTCCTGCACGAGGAGGACGCGTAGTCATAGAAACAGAAAGACTTAACTCTGGGCTTGTCTTTAGCAAAGTACTGCAAACAGTACCTTTTCCAACTCCTGATGGTCCCGAAACTACTACCAGGAGACCTTCTCCCATTCTTTACTCACCTTCCATATCTTTGGTAGAAGAAGTATTCTCCTTGGAATAAAGGCGATGTTTTACCGTCTCTGGCTGTACTGCAGATAAAACAACATGCTCGCTGTCAGCAACAATGACAGCCCTAGTTCTTCTCCCATAAGTAGCATCAATCAACATGCCTCTATCCCGAGCTTCAGTAATAATTCTTTTGATAGGAGCAGATTCAGGACTTACAACAGCTATGATACGATTAGCAGCTACAATATTACCAAACCCAATATTAATTAATTTTACCGACATTTGGATTCCTCCTAAATTAGAGGTGAGAAGTGGGAGGCTGGAGACGATGTTTCCCTTCTAACTTCCAACTTCACACCTTCGTAACTCCTGTAACCTGTAAGCTGCAAACTAATAACAGCATGACATTAGCTAATTTTCGTTGGCTAACGTTTAACACTAAATGTTAGGTAACTATTCAGCTACAGCCAGTTTCCAATTAAAAACCGGGTAATCACTGTAAACTGTAAACCGTAAAGTGGTATTCAATCTCTAACTATTACGTTAGTGCCTGAATAGTTACAATGTTAGTTTTTAACCTACGCCTATATAGTATAACGTAATCTTTGCAAAAAATGCAAGAGGGATTTTTGTTTTTACTCTATATTTTGCAATTGTTCTCTTATTTTCTCGATTTCGCTTTTTATCTCTACCACTCGACTGGAAATTTCGTAGTCATTAGCCTTGGAAGCTATGGTGTTGATTTCTCTGTAAATCTCCTGTACGATAAAATCCATCTTGCGACCCACCGGCTCCTTTTGCTGTAACGTCATCAAAAAAGCTTTGTTGTGGCTCTTGAAGCGTACCAACTCTTCTGTTATATCACTTTTTTCTGCGAAAATTACTACTTCCATCAGCAAACGACTCTCTTCAATTTCTTGCTCTTGCAAAAATTCTGCTACCCGCTCTTGTAGCCTTTTCCGGTATTCTTCGACAACAGAAGAAGTCCTCTCCTCAATATTCTGCACTAGAGTATCAGCTTTGAGCAAACACTCCTGCATACTTAAAGCCAACTCTCGACCTTCGTCTTCTCGGCTTTTGACAAGATTATCCAAAGCCTCTTGCAACGCCAACGACAGATCCTGCCAGATAGAAGTCAGATATTCTTCCTTATCAATGGAGATAATATCAGGGAAACGAGCCAACAAAGGCGGAAAAGAACACCCTATATTTTGCTTAAACGCCAATTCTTCCAGTTCCTTAACAGCCTGCAAATAAGCAGTAGCAAGATTTTTATCCATTTTTACTTGGAACCGGTTTCCTTCTTTTTTTGCTATATTTATAAACACCTCCACTCTGCCTCGGGCTACATATTGCCTTATAGTTTTTTTAATTTTATCTTCCAAGAACATAATCTCCCTAGGAGCACGAACAGCAATATCACAATAACGATGGTTTACCGTTTTTATCTCTACAGATACCTCGTACTCCTCTCCCACCTGTTTTCCTCTCCCATAACCAGTCATACTTTTAATCATAAAGTTCCCCCCCCCTTCTCTTTCAAGCAACCACAAGGGATTGCCTCTACTAACTTGCCCACTTCTCGTTCCCCTCCTAATATCTTAACCTCTTAATCTCATTCCAAAAATCCTACTTATCAAGGTCGGGGCTGCCGCAAAGCCCAGCACTAAAAGACTTTTCCCGGCATCAAGAGGCACTGTCCGGAATATCTCCTGTAACAAAGGATGGTAGATCACGACATAAAGAAGCCAAGCAGAAGACAATATCGCCGCTAAAAGATAGGGATTGCTGAAAAAATTAGGATCATTTTCCTCTGTCTTCCGACAATCAATAGCATGGATTAGCTGCGTCAATATAAGAGTAGCAAAAGCCACTGTCTGGGCTAAGATCAAATCTTTTCCTTGAAAATAAACAACAGCAAAGGCTATCAGTGTAAAAATACCAATATTAATACCTTGCAAAATAATTTTTTGCCAGAGACCCCGAGAAAAGATACTTTCTGTGGGAGAATGGGGTAAGCGGTGCATAATGTTTTTGTCAGCAGGATCAACTCCTAGAGCCATAGCAGGCAAACCATCAGTAGCCAAATTAATGAATAAAATTTGAATAGGTCTTAGCGGTAAAGGTAGCCCTGCCAGCATGGCCAAAAGCATGGTTATAATTTCACCCACATTGCAAGAAAGCAAAAAACGGATAAACTTTTTTATGTTATCATAAATATTCCTACCTTCCTCTACAGCAGCCACTATAGTATTATAATTATCGTCTCCCAGAATTAAATCTGCTGCTTCTCTGGTAACATCTGTACCTATTTTTCCCATGGCAATTCCAATATCTGCCTCTTTTACTGCCGGCGCATCATTTACGCCATCTCCTGTCATCGCAACTACATGACCCCTTGCCTTAAAAGCCCTGATAATACATAATTTATGCTCCGGTGTAACCCGAGCATAAACATAAACTTTATCAACCAATGAAACAAGTTCGCTTTCACCTAGAGAATCTATTTCTCTACCTGTGAGTACTTTTCCTCCCCGTGGAAAAAGGTTAAGTTTTTTGGCTATAGATAACGCTGTAGCTTTATGATCACCTGTAATCATAACAGTTTTTATGCCTGCCTGTCGACTCTTTATAATTCCTTCTAAAACCTCGGGCCGAGGTAAATCCTGCATACCAAACACACCTAAAAATACCAGACCATCGCCAGGCTCCCTGACTAGAGGGTTATTTCTAGGTAACTCTTTCCAGGTCACAGCAATATTCCTTAGTGCCCGGGAAGCCATAAGCTCTTCTTTTTTAATAATTTCCTGACGTTTTTCTGCGGTTAGAGGCTGAATTCTTTTGTCATTTAAAAAGGATGTACATTGCTCTATAATTGCATCTGTTGCCCCTTTATAATACACTTGCTGTTTCCCTGTGTCATCCTTGTAAACTACCCCCATACGTTTACGTACTGAATTAAAAGGGTACTCCTTAATTTTTTTCATCTTGGCGCTAGCTTCTTCCCTCCAGATTCCTCCTTTAATAGCAACAATCAACAAAGCTCCCTCAGTCGGATCACCTATCGTTTCAAACGAAAACTGTCTTCCTTTACTGCTGCGCCAGGCAGATTTTATAGTCATGCCTTTTTTTTGTAGAACAGCGTTGTTGCAGAGAGCCGCTGCCTGCAGAATTTTTTTCAAACCAAAGAAGTCTTGTAGATTAATTTTTTTACCCTCACAATAAAAATGACCCCAGATTTGTTTACCTTCTCCCGACAAAGCAAACATCTGTTCACCTGTCAAAATTTCCTGAACCGTCATTTTATTCTGGGTCAATGTGCCTGTTTTATCGGAACAAATAACGGTAGCGCAGCCCAATGTTTCTACAGCAGGTAATCTACGCACTATAGCCTTTCTGCGAATCATTCTTTGTACCCCTATAGCCAGTGCTATAGTGACAATAGCAGGGAGTCCTTCCGGAATAGCAGCAACAGCCAAACTTACTCCAGCCATAACCATTATAGCAAAAGGCTCACCTCGATAAATTCCTAAAAAAACTACTAAAAAACAAATAACTAAACATCCTAATACCAGTAATTTACCCAATTGCTTTAGTCTCTTCTGTAATGGTGTATCCTCCTGCTTCACTTCCTGGAGCATGTGGGCGATTTTGCCCATTTCTGTATTCATGCCTGTTGCTACTACTACTCCCTTTCCTTTGCCACTAATCACTAGAGTACCCATGAAAGCCATATTTACACAATCTCCTAAATTGCCAGTGTTCTTTGACAAAACTCTTTTTTCTTTAGTTATAGATACAGATTCTCCCGTCAAAGCAGACTCATCTATATTCATAGTATCAGTTTGCAATATTCTCATATCCGCAGAAACTCTATCTCCTGCATTCAGCAAGACAATATCTCCAATTACAACTTCCTCTGCAGGCAGTATAACTGTTTTTCTATCTCTTATTAAACGCACACGAGGGGTAATCAGTTTTTTTAAAGCAGCCAGTGATTTTTCTGCCTTGAACTCCTGTAAAAATCCTAGGAAAGCATTGACAAAAATAATGATAATAATAGCCAAAGCATCAGTATATTCTCCTAGAAGCCCGGAAAGAAGAGTTGCCACCAGTAAAATCAAAACCATGAATTCTTTAAATTGGTTTAAAAATATTCCTGCCGGAGATAGTTTTTTTTTCTCTTTTAAAGAGTTTAATCCATTTTTTAACAACCTCCTTTTTGCTTCTTTCTCCTTTAATCCCTCAAGCAAACTAACTTGGAAATAATTTAAGACTTGCTCCCCACTCAACAAAGACCAGCTTCTATCCATTTTCTATGCACCCCTTTCGCACTATCAAAAACAACTAATTCCCATTATTAACAAGCATTCAGAAATCTAGTTTTTAACCTAAGTCAGTATAATCCTACTCTTTCCCATCTTTATGCGAAAAGGTGTGCTAAAATAACAAGTTAACAGATGATGATTTTAATCATAGTAATCGGCACAAATCAGCGTCTAATATTTTTTTGAAAAGAAAATTTCTATTAGGACCAAGTTAAGAGTTACTATTGCTCTAAAATCAGAATAGAGCTATACTTAGGATACGAGACGAAAAGGAGTGTTTCTTATGCCCTTCGATGGAATATTTCTGGCGTGTATCAAAAAAGAATTGCAATCAGAACTCATTGGTGCTCGCATTGATCGTATCTATCAACCAGAAAAAAAAGAAATCAGTATTAATTTGCGTCAGCCCGGAAAAAACTATCACCTGCTTCTTTCAGCTCATCCTCGAATGGCTAGGGTTCATTTAACAGCTAAGGAAAAGAAAAACCCTTTAGTACCCCCTCCTTTCTGCATGCTTTTGCGTAAATACTGGGAGGGAGGACGGATTTTAGAGATTACACAAAATGAGCTGGAACGTATTCTTGCTATCAAAGTACAAAGTATCGATAGCTTCGGTATTACAATTACTACCGAACTTATAGGGGAATTTATGGGTAAGCATAGCAACATAATCCTGGTAAAAAAGGAAAATAGCGGTCATCGTAAAATTCTAGGGAGTGTCATCCCTATTCACCCCAAAATCAACCGGGTGCGTACTATCTTGTCCGGAGAAACTTATATAGCACCACCTCCGCAAGAAAAATTCTTTTTGTTAACCCTTGAACAAGGATACTCGCTTTTTAAAAAGCGTTTCTACGAATATGGGAAACTTTCTTTAAAAAAAGTACTGGTTTCTCTGTTGCAAGGAACAGGACCTCTCACAGCAGAAAGAATACTTTTGCAAGCAGAATTAGCACCCGAAAGCAGGGTGGAAGAAATATCCGCTGCTCAATTTACTTCTCTCTGGGAAGGGTTACTGAAATTGGCAGCTATGATCAAAAATGAAGAGTGGAGCCCTATATTGATAAAAGATGCCCAAGAAGAAAAAAAATCAGATTACTGTGCTTTATTGCTAACTGAAAAAAAGAAAAAGAACTTTTTGATAAAAACGTTCAACAGCCCTTCTAAGCTTCTGGATCATCACTATTTTTTGCTAGAAAAAGAAGAACAATTGAAAGAGTTGCGCTGTTATCTAACACAAATAGTCAGCAAAAAACTAGCCCAGAACAAAAAAAAGTCTGCTCGTTTAGAAAAAGAGTTAAAACAGGCCAAAAAGGCTGATGCTTACAAGGTACAAGGTGAACTTCTTAATGCCGGGTTGCATAAGTTTGGAAAGGGAGAGAATTTTGTAATTTTACCCAACTATTATCACCCACAGGGAGAAGAAATAAAAATAACCCTTAACCCTTCTCTCACCCCGGCTCAAAATGCACAGCATTGTTTTAAAAAATACAAGAAAGCACTGAAAGCCAGAAAAGAAGTCACCCAGCGACTAAAAGATACTGACAGGGAGGCTATTTATCTGGAAAATATACTCTTAAGCTTGGGAAAAGCTAATCAGACAGAGCTGGAAGATATTCAAACAGAACTGCAAGAAGAGGGATATATTAAATATAATAAAGACAAAAAGGGAAACGGCTCTCAACCTTCCGAACCGCTAAAGTTTATTTCTTCTGACGGTATCCCTATATCTGTGGGTAAGAATAATCGTCAAAACGACTTCCTGACATTAAAAAAAGCAGGGAAAGATACCTTTTGGTTTCATGTTAAAGACTTTGCCGGCAGTCACGTTATCGTTTTTTCCGCCAACCCCCCTTCCAAGACCATACAGGAAGCTTCTCTCTTAGCGGCCTACTACAGCCGAGAGAAAAACTCCTCAAATGTCCCGGTTGACTACACCAAGGTTAAAAACGTACGTAAACCCAAAGGTGCCAAACCGGGCATGGTAATCTACGATAATCACAGAACTCTTTATGTTACTCCTTCAAAAGAAAGACTTCCTTCCCAAGTTGGAGGTGGGAAGTGAGAGATTAGCTCTCCTCCCTTAAAACAGCTATAAGATCTCGAAATGCTCGGGGGGGCTCTGCGGTAAATTCCATGAATTGTTTCCTTATAGGATGCTCAAAGCCTAAGTAACAAGCATGCAGAGCTTGCCCTGGCAAGTTAAACTTATCTTTACGCCGTCCGTAGACACGGTCTCCCAGTACAGGGTAACCTATATAGTTCATGTGTACTCTTATCTGGTGGGTTCTACCTGTTTCCAACCGTATGCGGAGCAAACTGGTTCCCTGAAATTTTTCTAAAACAGAAAAGTGTGTAACTGCTTGCCTAGCTGTCGCAGAGGAAGACACCGCTATTCTTTTTCTCTCCCGTGGATGTCTCCCTAGGGGAGCATCTATGGTCCCTTCCCTGGCAGAGGGACGACCATAAACTAGAGCCAAATATTCACGTTTTGTTTCTTTATTTTTAAATTGCTCTGCCAGATTTAAGTGAGCATTGTCATTTTTCGCTACCACAACCAACCCGGAAGTATCTTTGTCCAGTCGGTGTACAATGCCTGGTCTTAGAACACCGTTGATGCCGGATAAATTATGACAGTGAAATAATAATGCGTTAACCAACGTTTGAGTGTCATGTCCTTTTGCCGGATGAACTACCATACCTTGAGATTTGTTAACTACAATCAAATCATCATCTTCATAGCAAATATCCAAAGGAATATCCTCTGCCTTAATTGCTAATTTTTTAGCTGACGGAATTTCAATGGTTATCACCTGCTCGGGTTTTAACTTCTTACCCGTTTTTTTAACAGAAAAACCATCAAGTAATATTTTGCCATCAAGAATGAGGTTTTGTAGGCGAGAACGAGTAAAGCCGGCAAGGTTGTCTGCTAAAAACTTATCCAACCTTATCCCAGCTGCTTCTTCGGTGACATAGAGTATCTTTTTTTCATTTTTCATCCCACTTCTCACATCTCACTTCCCACTTTCATCCTTTAGCACGACCAACTCTTGCTGAGCAAAAGTATATAAACAACAAGGACAAACTTAAAAGAATCAAACTGATAATCTGACCACCAGTAAGAAAATATAGACGTGGGTCATCTCGAAAAAAGTCTATGATAAACCTTTGAATACTATAGAGAGAAACTAGAGAGGCCATAACAAAGCCAGGGAATTTTTTTCTTTTTTCTATAATTTTGAGGAGGAAAAAAATTATCATACCACCTGCAACACCATACAATTGAGTCGGATGTCGTAATAAAGTATCGCCGTGAGATGAAGGGAGAGCCCAGAAGACATCTGTTTCCATACCGTAGCAACAACCATTTAAAAAACAACCTATCCGCGTTATTGCATACCCTAAAATGATATAAGGGGCAATGATATCAGTCAATTTTCCCAAAGGAAGGCGGCAATACCAGCTATAAAGAAGACCTGCTCCCAAGGCACCTAAAAAACCACCGTGAAAAGTAAGACCACCTTGACGCAAATCTAAAAGCAGCCAAGGGTTGAGCAGCACACCTTGCCAGTCCCATAATAAAACATACGAAATTCTTGCCCCTACTATGGCACTGATAAAAATAATTATTACTAGGTTAAAATAACTCTGTTCCTTCATACCTTCTTTTTCCATTCTAGCAAGATACAGCCAAACCCCAACCATAAAAGCTACTGCCAACATAAACCCATACGAATAAATTTTAAAAGAGCCTATTTGAAATAAAACGGGAAACATTATTAACCTCTTTTCTGCATTATAAATAAAAAATCTCTCAAAAGAAAAAAAGCACCTAACACTACGGCCATATCGGCTATATTAAAAATCGGCCATACCTGAAAATCAAAAAAGTCAACCACATAGCCTAAACGAATCCTATCTGCTAGATTTCCCAATGCCCCTCCCAGTTGTAATGCCAATCCTGAACGAAGATAAATAAACTGAGCAGGAACCTGCCTGATATAAACGAGAATCAAAACTGATACCAAAATAGTTGCAGCAATAAAAAAATCGGTACGGTTTGGCAAAAGACCAAAGGCCGCTCCATAGTTAGGTACTAAAGTCAGGTGAAAGATGTTTTCCAAAACAGGGATGCTTTCAAACATTTGCATTCTACTGACGACAAGCAGCTTACTTAGTTGGTCCAGAACAAATATTGCTACAACAATAAGAAAAAAACTCAATTTACATCCTCCATTTTATAATTGCTTCTGCACAATCGCTACTAGCTCAGCAATAAAATCACCGATTACAGGCAGATTCAAAACCACTAGGCGTTGCATAACCCACAGGGCAAGAGCTCCCAAGATAGTAAACCCTAAGGCAATACCAAATCCACGCGCTAAACCGCCCATAAAATTTATGAAAAGATAACGACGTGGATTATTAAGCATATTGATGTATTCCGCCAAATTGAATCTTTCCATGTCCTGAGATAATTTTTCAACTTTAATTATCACCTTACGCAGGAGAGATTCATTTTTTTCATCAGACATGTATTTACTCCTTACGAGGAACGAGAAAAAAAGAGGACGCTGATTTATTATGATTTTTATGATTGACGCTGATTTTTTGATATATTAACAAATAAACAGCTGTTTATTTGTTAATTGCTAATTATATCTATTTTACACTAATTTACTTGCATTAATTAATATTTTTATCATATTTAATCATATTAATCAGCGTCTTTCAGCGTCGATTTAACCTCTTAATCTCTTAACCTCATTTCACCCACCACCGAAACACAACGGGGACAAAGTCCGGGATAATCCTCATCTGTGCTAATCTCTTCACTGTATATCCAGCAACGAGGACATTTTTCTCCGGCTGCTTTAGCAATTTTTATCTTTATTTCTTCTCCATTATCTGAAAAAGGATGTAGTTGACACTCAGAAACAATAAAAAGCTCTGCCAGATCATCTCTAAAACCCTCTAAATCTTTAAAAACTTTTTCTGTACCCGGATAGATCTCCACCCTGGCTTCCAGAGAGCTGCGAATTTCTTTTCTTTGTCTCATTTCTTCCAGAAAAAGCGTAACTTTTTCTCGCACCTGCAACATAGCTTGCCATTTTTTTGCTAGATCTTGATTTAGATATTCTTCTCTTAATTTCGGCCAAGAAACCAACTGCACGGACTCTGCTTCCTTTTTCGGCAGGTGTTGCCATATTTCTTCTGCTGTAAAAGATAAAACTGGTGCCATCAATTTTACCAAAGTCGTTAGTATTTCATACATTACTGTTTGGGCAGATCGACGACTACGAGAAACAGACGGAGAAACATACAAACGGTCTTTCAGTACATCCAAATAAAAATTACTCATATCCACCACACAGAAATTGTGAATAGCGTGGAACAGATGATGGTACTCATAACTTTCGTAAGCATTAGTGACATCCTGCACTAAGTTCTGTAAACGATGCAAGGCAAAGCGATCCAGTTCCGTCAATTCACTGTAGGGTAAAGAATCTTTAACTGGATCAAAATCAAAACAATTCCCCAGTAAAAAACGAGAAGTATTACGAATTTTTCTATAAACCTCCGCAAGTTGTTTCAAAATAGCAGCAGATACACGTACATCTGATTTGAAATCAGCAGAGGATACCCAGAGACGCAAAACATCTGCGCCAACTTCTTTAATGATTTTTTCCGGGGCTATAACATTACCCTGAGATTTTGACATTTTCTTGCCGTTACCATCCACAACCCAACCATGGGCTAATGTAATACGATAAGGAGCCTTCCCCCGAGTAGCTACTGCTGTAAGTAAAGAAGACTGAAACCAACCTCGGTATTGATCATTACCTTCTAGGTACATATCTGCAGGCCAAGCGAGTTCCTCCCGCACATCACATACGGCTGCATGACTAGAGCCGGAGTCAAACCAAACATCCATAATATCTGTTTCCTTACGGAAAGATTTTCCACCACAACGACAAGTATAACCTGCTGGTAAAAGTTCAGATGAGTCCTTGATAAACCAAGCATCTGAACCTTCTGCCTGAAAGATCGCTGCTATAGATTTTATTGTTTTTTCTTCTATGATTGCCTCTTGGCAGTCCCGGCAATAAAAAATAGGGATAGGTACCCCCCAGGCTCTTTGACGAGAAATACACCAATCTCCCCGATCAATTACCATGTTCGCCATACGGTCCTCTCCCCAAGCAGGAATCCAGCGTACATCCTTAATAGCTTGCAGAACATCCTGGCGAAAGCCTTCTATTGAAGCAAACCATTGTTCGGTAGCTCGAAAAAGAACAGGCTTTTTACAGCGCCAGCAATGAGGATACTGGTGTTTAATAAACTCCATATGCAAAAGAAGCCCTTCTTTTTCCAGTGCCTCTGTTACTGCTTTATTAGCATCAGCATAACCTAAACCAGCAAACTGCTTAGCTTCAGCTGTAAATACTCCCTTGTTGTCCATAGGAGCAAAAATAGGCAAATTATATTTTAATCCCAGTTCATAGTCATCCTGACCATGACCGGGAGCCGTATGCACACATCCTGTACCCTGTTCCAAAGTAACATGATCTCCTAAAACGAAACGGGAATCCCTGTCATACAGGGGATGATAGCAAACAATATCTTCCAATTCTGCTCCCTTGAACATTTTTAAAACCTGATACTCTGTTGTTCCAGCAACCCTGAGAGCTTCTTCCAGCAACCCAACTGCAAAAAGAAGTTTATCTCCTCCTATTTCTGCCAGCAAATAATCAAATTCGGGATGTACAGCAATAGCATAGTTAGCTGGAATGGTCCAAGGGGTAGTAGTCCAAATTAAAACAAAAGCATTTTCAATATCCTCAAATTTACCCTGATCATCTTTGATCGGAAATTTAACATAAATAGACGGCGAACGACGATCATTATATTCTATTTCTGCTTCCGCCAGAGCTGTTTCACATGACGGACACCAAAAAACAGGTTTGAGACCCTTATAAATATAACCTTTCCTAGCCATCTCACCAAAAACTTCTATCTGCCGTGCTTCAAAAGTAGGGGAAAGTGTCAGATATGGGTTATCCCAGTCTCCTCCTATACCCAATCGCTTGAACTGTTCTCTTTGAATAGCCACATATTTTAAAGCATAATCCCGGCACATACGACGAAACTCCAAAACATCTGTTTCATGTCTTTTAATCTTTTTTGTTTTGATGATTTGGTGTTCAATAGGCAGCCCATGGGTATCCCATCCCGGCACATAGGACGAATCGTATCCTTGCATCCTCTTGAATTTAACTATTATATCCTTTAAAACTTTGTTTAAAACGTGCCCTATGTGAATATCTCCATTGGCATAAGGGGGACCGTCATGAAGAATGAATTTTTCTTTTCCCTTACCTGACGTCCGTATTTTTCCTTCCAAATCCATCTCTTCCCATTTTCTTAAAATTTCCGGCTCTCTCTTAGGGAGTTGAGCTCGCATAGGAAAATCAGTCTTGGGGAGATTTAAAGTTTTGCTATAATCCAATTTTACCTTTCACCTCTCACTTTCAGTTCTGCTCTTCTTCCTGCATCCAGTCTTCCGTTTCTAGCACTGATAACTGTGCTTCCACCAACGAACGAAACCGCATTTTAAAAATCTGTGCTTGTTTATAAAGCTCATCATGTTCAGATAATATCCTACTAGCCTTATATCGAGCATCTTCCACTATTCTAGCCCCATCTTTTTCTGCTTCTCTGCGAATCAAATCCGCTTCCTTGGAAGCATTCCTTTTTACCTCTTCTGCCGTCTCTTGAGCCACAATAATAGCATTATGTAAAGTTTTTTCGATATTATGATAATGCCCCAATTTTTCTTTCAGCTGTTCTACTTGCTCTTTTGATGCCATGTTTTCTTTGATAATTTCCTCGAAGTCTTTAGCAATTCTATCCAGAAATTCATTTACTTCATCCGGATTATATCCCCGGAAACCTCTGCTAAACTCCTTATTTTGTATGTCCAACGGTGTCAATGCCATTTTACATTCCTCCATCATATTTATTTTATTTATCAACACCATTCGACAAGGAGACAAGGTTCCCCTGCCTAGTAGGCTTAGTAATATTTTTTAAGCACCAACCGAACACGCCCTTTACGACTTTTCCCAGTCACCAAAGCCAGCTCAACTCTCCCTTTGCCGGCAATAGAAATAATGTCTCCTTCTTTTAAAAGAGCCGATGAATTTTTTACAGGTTGCCAGTTAACTTTGACCTGCTCTGCTTTAATAACAGCAACCATTTTTGTTCTAGATACAGCATACCCCAGACTAGCCACGGCATCTAAGCGTAACGAAGCTACTGTACCTTTAATCTCTTTGACACGCTTCGCCGGCAACTCAAAGCTATCAGCTTCCAGAGGTTCTATTTTTACCGTTGACCGGTGTATTTGTTTCAAATTAGAAATAATATAGGGCGCTACCTCCTTAGTTACTATAACTTTAACTACATCCTCAAAAACCACAATATCACCCAAAGTTTCTCTTTTCAACCCCAATGACAAAAGTGCTCCCAGTACATCTCTGTGTGTAATGTCAGTAAATCTAAAATTACCACTAATCAAAAGATAGGCAACCTCTATATCATGAACTTCCTGTTTGTAACAGGAAAGCATTATAGCTATTCTTGTCCGTTCTGTGCTGGGATAACCGCCATAATTAAAAAAACTTATCCCATCGATTTTATGCAAAACTTTTTCGGCCACCTTTTGCTGATGAGGATCCAAAAACCCCGTCAAAACAGTTCGTCGCTGTTTTATCGCCTGTAACCCTTTATCGATAATTTGACTTGCAAACGTTCTATCTAAACTGTCCGCAAACTGATTAATTATTTCTTTACTGTCCATAAACTTCCCCCTATTTTGGAGGTTGGAAAGTTGTAAGTAACACCTCTCGTCCCCCGTCCTACCCCCATCTAACCTCTAACCTCTAACCTCTAAATAATGCCTTTTATAGCAATGAAAGTATTAAATTCCTGACGATATTCAAAAGAACTAATGCTATTAGTGGGGATAAATCCAAATAACCTGCCCCAACTTGTATAGGTGGAATAAGGTTACGGAAAGGAGCTAAAACCGGTTCTGTCACCTTAAAAACTATCATACGCAGTTGATAAAGAAAATGACTGCTGTGGGAAGTAGTGGCAAAAAAACTTAATATAATTCTAATCAGAAGTGCATAGTAAAAAATTTGAAAAGCAAGGTCAATCACATTGGCAATTGGTGTCATTTGTATCCTCCTAACATTATTATTTTATTTTGTTTCTTTGAAGGTTGTTTCCTCTTTTTGTTGGCGGACTATTTTCTTTTTGAGTTCTGTTGTCAACTCTATATTTTCTGGTGAAAAAATAAAGATGCTCTCACTGATTTTCTGTACATTAGCACTCAAGGCGTAAGCCGTACCACTGGCAAAATCCAAGATTCGCCTAGCAACATCCACGTTGGCATCCTCCATGTTTACAACTACCGCCCTACGATTTTTCAAATGGTCGGCGACTGTTTTTGCATCTGAAAAATCATCTGGTTTCAGGATAACCATTCGATGGCTTTTCACTGTTTGCATATTTATAAGCTTCCCTTTATTGGAACTCCGAACATTATATCCAACAACGGACTCGTCCTTTACTCCTTTTTGATATACTGCTTCTTCCTCAGCTAATCCTAAATAAAGCAACATTTTTTCCCATAATCTAGACAAAAGATATTCCTCCCTCTTATTTAAAAATAAGACTGCCAATCCGAACAATATTAGCCCCTTCCTCCAAAGCCACTACAAAATCGTTGCTCATACCCATAGAAAGATAGTTTAAGCTTACCCCAGACACTTTTAAGGTTTTAAAAATAACGCTCATTTCCCGAAAATACGGCCTAATCTCCTCTGGATCAGGTACAAAAGGAGCCATAGTCATAAGACCTGTTACTTTTAAAAAAGGCAACTCTCTTACCGCCTCCAAAAAATCTTTAACTTCTCCTGGAGATAATCCATGCTTGCTCTTTTCTCCGGCAATGTTTATCTGTACTAAAGTTTCGATTTCCTCTTCCTTCTTCGTAGCTAGCCGACTTATTTCCCGGGCAAGTTTGTAGCTGTCTAGGGAATGAATTAAAGAAAAACGAGGGAGAACATCTTTAACTTTATTAGTTTGCAAGTGTCCTATAAAATGCCACTTTATATCCAAAGGAGTAGCAGAAAGCTTTTCCCTAGCTTTCTGGAAACGATTTTCACCAAAGTTCCTAATACCACAGTCGTAAGTTTCCATAACCTGCTCAACGGTAGCCTCTTTGGATACTACTACCAAAGTAATATCAGCTGCACTTTTTCCTGCTTTCACGGCTGCTGCACTTATCTTCTCTTGCACATATTTCAAATTAGCAGCAATACTCATAGCTTATCACTCCCAATTCCCAAAGTAGTGACTATCGACTACTAATATTCTACTCTTTTTTATATAAATTGTAAAGACAACTACAGTCGCTGCCCTTCTCTGAAAAAACGAGGGTTTTTAACTATTTCCCACCCTGGTTCCAATCCTTCTACTATTATTTTTCCTTCCGTTTCATCTCTTTTAAAAACCTCCACTTCTACAAATCTTATAGTAGAACGATCTAGGTGCAGCACACCTTTTTTCTCTTCCCTAGTAACCAAGGCAGAAACAGGGATAGCAACCCTTTTCTCCCTTTGGTAAATAATTCTCGCTTCTTCCCAACGACGGCGATAAAAATCTTCTAGATCACGAGAAAGTGAAAATATAATTAAGTAAAAACCTTCTTCCAATTCAACTCGCTGAAAAGAGTTAGCTGGTATTATTTCTGAGGCAAAGGCAAAATCAAGCCATATTCTACCGTTTTCCAGTAGTTTTTTGTTCTCCTCTTCTGTCAAAATCAAAAAATAGTACCAATTAAAATTTTCTACAACTTTGAACAACGGAGCATTAGGTATAATTTCTTGGCCAGAAGCATAATGCTGCGGTAAAGGTGAAAGGGCTAAAAAGGTTTCTTTATCTGGCTGCCAGTTCCTGTAAGGATAAATCAAACCTTCCAATCCATCAATGTAAGGAGAAAAAATTCCTGCTACCGGCGCAACTATAACGGTTTCCTCCCCCCCGGGCAATACTATTTTAGCTACAGGCTCCCCAACAGCGACTCGCTGGCCTTCTTCTCGAAGCCAAGTAATTGTGCCTCTCGTACCAGTTGCTACTATTCTTTCCTGAAACCCTAAAAGACCCTCAACTGTAATATAGTATTCCTGAAAGACCTCTTCTACCATCTCTGTTCTCAAAATAAAAGATAAGAAATAACCCGAAAAAAAACTCCAGAGAAGCTGTAGACACAACAAAATAAATAAAGTCTTTACTAGTATCATGACCAGCTTATTGTTTTTTTGGTGATAGTTGTTTTTTTTTGTTTGTGGGAAAGAAATAATTTTTCCAGCCATCTTTTAATCATAAGGGGACACATTTTCTAAATGTTATGGAACATACATCCCCTTTAAAGAAAGGTATGTCCCATTTCTAATAGAGAATTGTATGCCCCGCCCTCTTTTCCTGTATTTTAGTAAGAAGTAAAAAAGACTACTTTTCCATATTTTAATGATCGGGGAACATCAATCAACCTTTGATTATCAGATCCTCTAAAAGCAAGCAACACATTTTTTCTCTTTTGCACAAACGGACCATCTATTAGAATATCTGTAACCTGCAACAATCTTTGCCAGCCTTGATTTACTTTGGTTTTTTGCAAGATTTCTTCAAATGTAAAACCAGAGTAAGTTACTATATGTCCTCCGGTCTCTTTAATCTTTTTACCCAGAACAGCCAAGGCAGAAGCTTGAGAAAAAGGTTCTCCGCCAGAAAAAGTAATTCCATCTAAGTGTTGTTGCTCCGCTATGATTTTAAGCAGGTCATCAATATCATATAACTTGCCACCGGAGAAATCTTGTGCCGCCGGATTATGACAACCAGCACATCTATGCGGACATCCTTGCACGAAGAATACCAGCCTTATACCAGGACCATCTACAACGCTCATCTTTTCTATCCCTGCCAGTCTGATCTTCCCAATAGTCATTCACCCCTCACTCCTCGTCCCTCCTCGGAGGCCTTACCACTTCTCACACATGAGTTTTGCGAGCCTTAAGCTCGGCACTCTTGGCAAAATTAAACCGATCTTCAGTAGAGAGATAGCCGGTTATTCTTCTAATGCGTCTAATGCTCAAGCTGCCGCACTCAGGACATTTATTCGGTATAATATTGGAGAACCCACAAAAACGACACTCATCAATAGGAAAATTAATGCCGCCATAACCTATATCGGAGTCAGACATATGTCGGATAATCTTTTCTACCGCACTACCATTATGCAACGGAGGAGACGGCAACTCAACATAAGATATGTGTCCGGCATTGCAATATTTATGAAACTTCCCTTCAATGGTAAGTTTGTCGAATAGAGATATTTCGTAATTTACCGGCACATGATAAGAATTAGTATAGTATTCCTTATCAGTAACTCCCGAAATAATGCCATATTTTTCCTTATCTAGGGCGATAAATCTGCCCGATAACCCTTCAGCAGGAGTAGCGTATAAAACCATATTCAAATCATACTCTTCGGCAAACTGATCAACTCTCTTCCGCATATGTTCAATGATTTTTAGACCTAGGGTAAGAGCTTCTTTATCTTCCCCATGATGCTTATTCATTAGCAAAATAAGAGTCTCTGCCAACCCGATAAAGCCAATGGCTAGGGTTCCATGCTTTACTGCTTCCCTAATATTGTCATCAGGTTCCAACGTCTCTGAACCCATATACAATCGTTGTCCCATTAAAAATGGTAAATCTTTGACTCTTAAATTCCCGATGACTTCAAAACGATGCACCAACTGCTGGACAGCCAAACGTAGCAGACGGTCCATTTCCACAAAAAATAAATTCTCGTTTTTTGTATCTAAGGCCAAGCGAGGCAGGTTCAAGGTAACCGGTGCTATATTGCCTCGCCCTATAGAAATTTCTTCCCCATGACGATTGCCTATGGTGCGAGTACGACACCCCATATAAGAAACTTCATCAGCATATGGTTTATTAACGCTGCTGTCCATGAAACTAAAAGTTGGATTCATTCTTTTTGAAGTTACCTTGATAGCCTGCTTAAAAAGGTCATAATTAGGGTCTTGCGGCTCAAAGTTAATTCCTTTCTTAAGTCTGAAAACTAGGTTAGGAAAAATAGGACTCTCACCTCTCCCCAAGCCTTTCTCAAAAGCTTTTAATATCGCTCGTGTTACCATGCACCCCTCTTTCGTTGTGTCCGTACCTAAATTAATGGATGAAAAAGGAACCTGAGCTCCGGCTCTGGAATGCATAGTATTCAGGTTATACACTAATCCCTCCATGGCCTGAAATATTTCGTCCTCCCCTGGAGTTTCTTTCATGTTTCTTATGATATCCGCCATAGTCTTGTCAAAATGAGGAAAACTCTGACCACCAAACATATCGTTCTGGTTGCTTTGTAAAATTATAGCCGCTTGTGCCACAGCTGAAGTAATTCGCCGAGGTGGTCTGATATAACCATATCCTGTATTAAATCCCTCCTTGAGGAGTCTTTTTAAATCAATCTGCAAGCAATTCAGGGTTTTGCCATAATAATCTAAATCATGCACATGAAATCTACCCTGGATATGAGCTTGAGCAAATTCTTCTGGCAATAGATTTGTTAGGTAATATTTTTTGCTAGCAGCCATTGCAATTTGCAGCATCTTGGCAGAAGGAGAATTGCTGATATTAGCATTTTCTTTACTGGTTTCTATCAAAATATCTTTAACCGTTTCCATTAATTCAGACTTTCCTTCGCGTATTCTTGTTCTTTTAGCACGATACAAGATATAAGCTTTAGCTGTTTTGGCATGTCCATTTTCTATTAAGACCTTTTCTACCGCATCCTGAACATCTTCTACAGCTGGTATAATACCGTTAAAGCCCAGCCTTTTTAAATATTCCTCCACTTGTCCAGTCAGATTTTCAGCCAAAGCACGATCCTGACCTCCCACCGCTTCTGCCGATTTAAAAATAGCATCAGTTATTTTTTTTGCGTCATAGGGGACAACCCGTCCATCTCGTTTTTTAATTTCAGCAAACATATTTTCTATTTCTCCTTCTCAACTTTTGTACTAGACATTTCATCCAACTCTTTTTTAAAAGAATCTATATCTTTAAAATGTTTGTAAACAGAGGCAAAACGCACATAGGCAACTTCATCGATTCCCCTTAGCTTAGTTAAAATCATATCACCTATTCTTTCTGTAGAAACTTCCTGGTCAAGATAACTGCGGAGTTCTCCCTTTATCTCTTTTACCAGTTCTTCAAAAACATATAGAGGTATCTTTCTTTTTTCTCCCGCCCTTATTAAGCCATTTAAAACTTTTGTATCATTGAAAATCTCTCTTCTGCCATCTTTTTTAATAACTACCAATGGGGCCTCCTTGATTTTTTCATAAGTTGTAAACCTCTTTGCGCAGACAACACATTTTCTCCTTCGGCGGATAGCATCTCCACTTTCTATAGCCCTGGAATCAAGAACTTTTGTTTTCATAGCATCACAATAAGGACACTTCAAAAACTCATACCTCCTCCAAAATCTATATATTATATGGTTGATTAATTATATCATACAACATACAGCATTACTATCTCTAAATAAAAAAAATACAGCCTGTCCAGGCCAGATTAATCTCACATCCTTAGCTTAACTTCCTTTCTCGCAATTATCCTTGAAATAGCAGTTAGTTGGAAGTTGCTCACATAAGCAATTACAAGAATTGCCCCTACTTTTATTAATAAGAAAAACTCTTTAATTCAACAAGAATCGTATCCACGCCAATCTTAGTAATGCTTCCCCAGGGAATAACACAGTCTTTTTCTCCACCCAAAAAACTAAATACACGCCCTGCTCCGGCAACAATAATCGCCCTTACAGCTCCTGTTTCTATGTCAATATCCAAATCATAAATGACACCAAGGCGGCGCCCATCAACAATATTTATTACTTCTCTATTTTTGAGTTCAGAAATTTTAATCATCTTATCACCCTGTTTCTTTTATCTATTACTAGTTCATTATATGCATCTTCTTTCCCTTTTGCTTAATTTTTTGTAACTGGTATGATCAAAAAAGACCTTGGTTGTGGATAACTATTAATGCTA
>CAZIRG010000002.1:0-33355 GCA_964541505.1 uncultured Syntrophomonadaceae bacterium
AACATGTCAGTAGTATCCGGACTTAAAGTCTCGGCGGTGAAGGTGGAGAAAATTTAGGCGAGTGACTGAGTGACTGAGTGACTAAGTAAGTAAGTGAATAAGTGACTAAGTCAGCCTCCGGCTGTCAGTGAGTCAGTTAAGAACGAAGTACGATGGGGTGCTTCACACAATTACCCTAGATTAATATTTAAAGGCGGTTGCTTTCTATAAAAGCAACCGCCTTTTTCTACCTATACTCGCCAAACTTATAATTCTATAATAGACACTGATTTGTATGATTTGCGCTGATTTTTTCTATAATAACTTTATCATGTTTTAATCATAGTACTCAGCGTAAATCAGCGTCTAATGTTTTTTATAAAACTCGTGTAACAGTACAGATATTTTAGCACTTAGTTTCCTCTAAAACTTTAGAAGATTTAAGCCAATTTCTTCACTGAATTCTCTATCCAGTTGCCCCTCTATTATATCAATGCTAACTTCAGCTGTAGCACTTACTACAGCCATATTTAAATGTCCGCCGTAAACTTGGTATTTGTTATCTGATAAGCAAATGTGCAGATGTAAATAGATTTCATTATTTTTGGTTGAAATATTTCCATTTAAAGCGGCAATCTCATAATCGCCTGTAAGCTCTGTTGAATGATAAAGCTTTTTTTTAGTTTCGAAAAAACCTATTTTGACTTTGTTCACAGCACCAATTCCGCTAACCAAGCCTAGTTTGATGCCTTGTTCAATACAGAGATGTTTTAAGGTTTCCAAGATTTCTTCGCCTTTATCTATCCTTACTACTAATTTAGGACCAAACTTTTTAAATTCCATATTTTTTTCTCCTTGCAAAACATGTTTATAAAAAACTTATTTCTTCATCTTCTGTAACCAAGCAATCTATTTTTTTATCAAACCGACCGGTAGGAATATATTCCACTACTTGACAAGCAAAGGCTAGTGCCACCAGTGGCACGCCTTTTTTAAGCTTGGTAAAAAAACGGTCATAGTACCCTCCCCCATACCCCAAGCGGTTACCATTTCTATCAAAGGCTACACCTGGAACAATAACCAAATCAATCTCTGACGGCGTTACCGGACGCAGAGATGCTGCAGGAGGTTCAGGAATACCCCAAATGCCGGGTTCTAAATCTTTATCATAATTGTGCAGCCAAGATAAAATCAGGGCATTATTCTGTGTGTCTGTTTTGGGAACTATGATTTTTTTTCCCTGGGTAAGGGCTTCTCGTACCATAGCTTCGGTACGAACTTCTTTGCCAAAAGTTAAAAAAAACATGATATTGCGTTTTTGTCTAAAATCTGCTCGAGCAAAAAGTTTCTTTTTTATTTCTTCACTTTTAAGAGCTAACTCATCTGCTGAAAGGCGATTACGCACAGCTAAAACTTTTTTCCGCAGTTCTTTCTTTTCCACTTTATACCTCCTGTTCTCCTGCCTAAATCACAATCAGTTCATATTTTCTGCTGCCAAGTCCTATTTTTTCAGCATAGGAAAGTTGGATAGAAGAATCAATCTCGGGAAAAATATCTTTAAACTTATCTTCACCGGGTTTAAAGTTATTTTTTAGACGAGTTCCCAGTAGACCTTGCTGCTTATTGATTAAATCCAGTGAGGCCTGGTCTATAGCTACCGGATCTAGGGAAGCTAGAATACCTACATCGGGAACAATAGGAGCATCACTCCAGCTGGCACAATCACAATCGGGGGTAATAGACAAACAAAAATTTATATATCCAACCTTATTTTTTTTGTTTTTGATTGCTCCATAGGCAAATTCACTCATTCTTTCCATAACGTCACTGGATTCACTCTTCCAGCGTATCTTGATAGCTTTTTCTGGACAAGTCACGGTACATTCACCACACCCGGTACATTTAGTACTATCTATCACAGCTTTTTCTTCTGTTAGAGTGATTGCCTCTGCCAGACACCAGTTAAGACAGTAAGCACAACGAACACATTCATCTCCGACCTTAGGCTTTACCGTAGAATGCATCATCTGTTTGCCACCACGACTGCCACATCCCATACCAAGATTCTTAAGGGCACCGGCAACGCCTGTTAACATATGTCCCTTCACATGGCTTAGAACCAACATAGCATCAGCATATATTATTTCACTAGCAATTTTCACCAGTTCAAAATGCTTCAGTCCTACTTCTACTTCCTGAAAGCTGCGACCGATAAGGCCGTCAGCAATGATAATCGGAGCTTGTATAGTGGCAAAACTAAAACCGTTTTCTATAGCTGTTTGTAAGTGATCAATACTATTAGATCTCTTACCAGCATAAAGGGTATTGGTATCTGTTAAAAAGGGGAAAGCATTCTCTTCTTTTACTTTATCTGCCACCTGCCGTACAAGTACAGGGTGAATAAAAGCTGTGCCACCTTTCTCACCAAAATGCAACTTAACAGCTACTTTTTCATCCTTTTTTATGAATCTCGCAAAACCCGCTTTCTCAAAAAGTATCCTTACCTTTTCAGGTAAACTTTCCTTATGCGACTCAGCTCTCATATGCATAAAATAAACTTTACTCAACACTAAATAATCAACCTCCTTAGTAAGCTCTGGCAAAATATACTGTAGAGGTAGCCTGTTCCTTACAATAGATACAACTTCCTCGTTTCTCTTTTTGTTCTAGAGGAATACAGCGAATAGTCGCTTTTGTTTCCTCTTTTATTTTTTCTTCACAGGAGGAACTGCCGCACCAAGCAGAAACAACAAATCCTTTTTTCTCCTTTATGGTTTTTTTGAAGAGCTCATAGTCTTCTAAGAAATGTGTATTATCCTCCCGGAATTTAATAGCCTGAGCATACATATTAGCTTGTATTTCCACCAATAAAGAAGCTATCTTCCCCTGTAAATTGTCCATGGGAACAAATTCTTTTTCACCTGTATCCCTTCTAACCAATACCACTTGATTATTTTTTATATCTTTAGGTCCGATTTCCAAACGCAAAGGAACGCCTTTCATTTCCCACTCATTATACTTCCAACCAGGAGAATAACCCTCCCGGTCATCTAACTCTACTCTAAAATCATCCTCTAGGGTAGCAAGTAATTCCCCTGCTTTTTGCCTGACCATCTCCTGTGTTTTTTTAGAAATAATAGGTATAATGATTACCTGCACAGGAGCTACTCTAGGAGGTAGCTTTAATCCTCGATCGTCACCATGAACCATAATAACAGCTCCTACCAGACGAGTAGAAGTACCCCAAGAAGTCTGCCAGACATATTTAAGCTGATCATCTTTGTCTAAAAATTGAATATCGAAAACTTTGGAAAAATGTTCTCCTAAGTTGTGAGAAGTTCCTGATTGCAAAGCTTTACCATCACTCATAAGAGCCTCAATAGAATAAGTTCTGAGGGCACCAGCGAATTTTTCCACATCTGTTTTGAGACCTTTTACAACCGGTATGGCCAGTTCTGTTTCTACAAAGTCTTGATAAACATCCAGCATTTGCAAGGTTTCTTTTTCGGCTTCTTCTTCATCAATATGAGCAGTATGTCCTTCCTGCCAAAGAAATTCAGAAGTTCTTAAAAAAGGCCGAGTAGTTTTCTCCCATCTCACCACATTGCACCACTGATTGATTAAAACCGGCAAATCACGCCAAGATTGAATCCACTTGCTATACATACTGCATACTACAGTTTCTGAAGTAGGGCGCACCACCAAACGTTCCGCTAATTTTTCTTTACCAGCATGAGTAACCCAAGCTACTTCCGGCGCAAATCCCTCCACGTGTTCAACTTCTTTTTGCAGTAAACTTTCCGGAATAAATAAAGGGAAATAAGCATTTTTATGTCCTGTTTTTTTAATACGCTTGTCCAATAATGCTTTCATATTTTCCCATAAGGTAAATCCATATGGTCTTATAACCATACATCCCTTTACCGGAGAATAGTCTACCAACTCAGTCTTTAAGATCAAATCCAAATACCATTGTGAATAGTTCTCAGACATGGAAGTGACCTCTCGCACAAATTCTTTAGTTTCTTTCGGCATATATATAATACTCCTCCTGCTTGTTATTACATTTTTCTATATCTACGATTTCTTTTCTCTTTCTCTTTCTCTTTTCTTTTAGCAGCTTTTTCTCGCATCACCCGGAAAAACTTGTTCTTCTTTTTAGGGCCCTCTCTTTTAGCAACTTTCTCTCTCATTCCCTGAAAAATAAAAAACCTCAGTCCCCAAGATATCAATATAAAAACAAGTAACAAAATCACATATCTTGCTACCCACGCAAGATTCATATCCTGCACTAGAGAGCGACCAGTAGGAAACAAATTCGCATAGCTTGCTACCCAGTCCATTATTTTCCCTCCTCCTGTAAAGAGATTTATCATTATCTTTTAAAGATTGCATCAACAGCTGTTTTACCAGTTTTCATCATAAATCCGGCTAACCCCTTTTTTTTAGAAAAGACTTTATCCAACGCATCTATCACTATATCTAACTCATCGTAAGTAACAGTAAGTGGTGGCTCAAGACGAATTACATTAGGATTATTCAGAGTATAAGCAGTAATAATATGATAATCATTTTGTAATGCTCCTGCTACCATGGCTCCTAAATATTCATGGGAAAGTTTGTTTATCATTCCAGCTGAAACCTTGTTAAATATCCCCTCAGATGAAGCAAACTCTATACCCAGCAATAGTCCCTTGCCGCGCACATCTTTAACAATCTCATGTTTTTCCTGTAGACCTTTAACTGCCTTTAATAGATAAGCCCCTTTTTGGCGAGCTTCTGCTGCTAGGTTCTCTTCTACTAAAACATTTATAGCGGCAATACCTGCTGCCATGGCCCAAGTGTTGCCTCCAAAAGTAGAGGTATGCAAAAGGCATTTATCCACACCCCCATAAGCTTTTTTCCAGTGTTTTTCATTAGTTACTAGGGCGCCGATAGGCATGATTCCTCCTCCTAGGGATTTAGCTAAACATAATACGTCTGGCACAGCTCCTTCTTCTTCATAAGTAAAATTAAATCCGGTGCGGCCAAACCCTGTCTGGATTTCATCCAGAATTAAAAGCGCTTGGTAAGAACTGCATAGTTCCCTAGCTTTACTCAGGTAACCTGCAGGCGGCAGAATAATACCTCCTTCTCCCTGAATAGGCTCAACAATAAAGGCAGCACAGTCACCAGTTGACAAAGCAGCTTCTAAAGCTGTGGTATCTCCGAAAGGAATAAAGGTGATATCGGGAATTAAAGGTTTAAAAGGTTTCTGATATTTTGATCTACCAGTTACAGAAAGAGCACCCAAAGTTTTACCATGGAAAGAATCTTCTGTAGCTATAATGCGTGTTTTACCAGTTGCTGCTCTAGCTAACTTTAATGCTCCTTCTACAGCTTCGGCGCCACTATTACAGAAAAAAGTATGTTTTAATCCTCCGGAGTTGATAGCAGCAATATTTTTGGCCAAAGCTCCAGCCAAAGGACTAATAGAAGCTTGCAACAAATTAGGCAATTCTTTCACCTGATCAATGGCTTCGATAATTGCAGGATGATTATGCCCTAAATTTAAAGAACCATAGCCCCCTAAAAAGTCTAGGTAAGATACTCCCTCAGAATCCCAGACTCTAGTCCCACTGGCTTTAATAAAGAGCTTGTCGAAATCTAAAAGAGACATAAGCATTGCCAACCCGGGATTAACATATTCTTTATAATTTCGGGCGGTAGTTTTTCTATTCAGCTGTAAAGCATCTTCCACCGTTAACAGTTTATTATTTGTAGACAATAAAATCTCCTCCTCTCCACTATTTCAACTCAAAACCCATAGCTCCGTCTCAAACTCCGTCCAACTTCCAACATCCCACATCTAACGCCCAAGTTAGCTTCCCACCATCAACCCGGGCAACCACAAGGGTTGCCCCTACTCAAAACTCAAACTCCGTCCAACCTCCAAAATAGCTTCCCACCATCTCAACCCAAAACTCAAAACTCCCGTCCAACTTCCAACCTCCAACTACTTTGGTTCAATAATAGAAACAGCGTAGTTTTCTGGTGTGAAAAGCTTTTGCAACCTTTCCTCTATCTCCTCTTTGCTGATACTTTTTAAAACTTTTAGATAGTCAAACATATTTATCTCCTGAAAATAACTTGCCAAATAATTATTAGCTACAAACTCCAATGAGTTGAAACTTCTTAAAAATTCTCCTGCCATTTTCTTTTGTTTTACTTCAAAATCTTTAAGGACAATTCCTTTTTTCTGCACCTCTTTTATGCCCTGCAGGATTTTTTGAAAAAGTGCTTCCGGATTACCAGTTTCGCCTCCGATAATTACGTGACCGTAATCTCTGTGTGCAGTGAAAGAAGCATCAAAGTTGTCATCAATAAGACCATCTTCATAGAGCTGGTTAAACAAAGGGGCCGAGGAACTAAAGATAATTTCTAAAATAATCTCCGTCATAATATCTTTACGCAAAAGATTTTCTCCCAAAAACCCAACTTGATTATCCTTAAAACCTAGATAAAAAACAGGTTGAGAAACTACCAACTGCTCTGTCGTCCTTTTTTGATTTATGCGTAAAGACTCCTCCGGGTAATAGCGTAATATCTTGTTCAGAGAAGTATAATTTCTATCAGTTATATTGGCTTCTACTTGATCTAAAATTTCTTCCGGATCAAAATCTCCTACAGCAAAAAAAGCCATATTGCTAGGATGGTAGAAAGTCTGATAACATTTCTGCAAAATATCTGCATCAATCTTGCGAATACTTTCTACAGTACCGGCAATATCTATTTTAACAGGATGTTTTTCATACAAACCATTTAGAAGATTAAAAAACAAACGCCAAGAAGGATTATCTTCATACATTCTTATTTCCTGTTCAATTATATCTTTTTCTCTTTCTATGCTTTCAGTCGTGAAGCAAGTTTCTTGTACAAAATTCAGCAAAAGAGAGAGGTTTTCTTTAAAATTATCTGTGCAAGAAAAAAGATAAGCCGTGTTTGTAAAATTAGTATAGGCGTTAGAGGATGCTCCTAAGCGTGAGAAATCGTCAGTAACACTTCCTTTTTCATGTTCAAAAAGCTTATGCTCCAGAAAATGAGCCACTCCATCTGGAACCTTAATACTTTCCGTTTCTCCTTGCAGAGAAAACTCCCTGTCAATAGAACCAAAATTTGTTGATATAACAGCATATTTCTTTTGAAATCCCTGCTTTGGTAAAACAAAAGCAGTAAACCCCGGTTCAATTTTTCTAAAGAAAACCTTTTCTTTTAAAACACTATCTTCTATTACACCAGCAACAGTCATTGTATGTATTGCCCTCCTTTTATTAACTCCTTAAAAAATAGATAGTATCAAGTTTAATTCGCTGAGCTACTCTGACCACATCTTCTTTGGTTACTCTAGCTAGTTTGTCGATAATTTCAGACTGGTCCATAATTTTGCCATTTATAATTCCCTCCATAATACTACCTACCAACTGAGAAGGACTATCTTCCTGTAACCTAGCTTGAGAAAGAAGGGCTGTACGAGTGTTAGCAAACTCCTGGTCTGAAATTTCTCCAGCAGAAACACTTTCCAATTGTTTCCTGATAATTTCTAGTGTTCTATCATAATTTTCTACCTCTATACCGGAACTGATTAGCATCAGTCCTTTTGTTCTTTCTAACCTAGAGAAAACGTAATAAGCAAGTCCGGCTTTTTCACGCACGTTCTGAAAAAGTTTTGAATGCGAGAAGCCGCCGAGGATACCATTATAGTAGGTTAGAGGAAAAATATCTTCTCCGTAAGGAATATTGGTACGATATCCTAAAGAAAGTTTCCCCTGATTAATAGCCATTTTTTCTTCTACTATTTTTTCTTCACCAACTTCTTTTACAACCTGGGGAGAAGGTAAAGTATATTTTTCGTCACTGGAAAAAGTAAATATTTCCTCAATTAAAGCTTGGATATCTGATGTTTTCACATCACCTACTACAAAAAAATCTACAGGTGCCCGGTGAATGAAGTTCTGATAGTAAGTAGATAAAGAAATAGTATCAATTTTTTCAATTTCTTCTGTATAACCATATTTATAGGTTCCATAAGGCTCATCTACACACATTATTTGCAAGCAACGCTCTACTGATAAAGCCATCTTGTCATTAATTAAACCTTTAATATGTTTTTTCAGTTGTTCTTTTTCCTGAGCTAGATAATTCTTCTTAAAAACATTATCTTCTAACAGAGGATTTTGCATAATATCTCTTAAAATTTCTAGACCCGCTTTTAAAACAGCTTCCCCCTTTGGAAGAAATTGCCTATCAATAATATCTAAGGCAAAAGAAATAATTTGTCGTTCACCTTTTTTTAAAACACCAGTGCCTATTTCTGCCCCAAATAAAGCTTCTAGGCTACTGGCTATTTCCAGAACGCTCGGATGTTTTTGGCTACCTCTGGTTAATATCATAGGCAGCAGCGCTGTAGGGGTAGCTAAATCTCTTTGTAATTGTTGATGTAAAAAAACTTGAACAAGAATAGTTTTAAACTTTTTTGTAGGAAAAACATATAAGTTAATCCCATCCATAATTTGACGATGAAAAAAATGTTGTGCCAAAGAGAACCCTCCTTAAATGTTGGGTAACATATCTCCCTTTTGGGAGAAGTCTGTCACCTTTCTACTCATACTCGTATACTCATATTTATATTCCATAAAAACAAACAACTTCCTGCTTTTAGGAACAACTAAATTATCTTATTTTTAGAATTTTAACTCTCTGATATTATTTTTTGTAGTAGAAAGTAAAGAAGCGGCAACGTACTATAAAGAAGTAATGTTGCTGCAGCTACAACTCCCGAATCATTAGTTAAAAATGCAACAGCCGAACCAGCAGTTATGCCAAGTAGCCCCCCCATAAAAAGCGGATATTCTTTTTGTAATTGCTTTAGGAGACCCAATGGTCTAAATAAAAGTATTGCTTGCACAAAAAGAAGACTCATAAAAACCCTACTCCAAAGAGAGTGACGCAAAAGTCGTAAATTCATAGAAGCTTTTCTTACAACTACATAATAAAGCTCTCCTATTCCCCCCTCTCTGACAGCGATAATAGTTCTTCCTAAGTGAGAAATTTCTCTACCTTCTACCGGCAAGTTAAGCCAGATAAAAAAGATAAACAAGAGAGCCCCTCCCAAAAGAAGGTAAAAGATAATTCTTTTACCTCTCTGCTGATAAAATATCTTTTTTAGAGCCATAAATCCTGCCGCTAGACCAGTAAGAATACCTCCAAAATTTGCCCCAAAAGAAGGTGAGGCTAATAAAAAAACAATAAATAAATAATATTACCTAAAGACCTTTTAACAGAGGGATAAAATTGTAGCAATCCTGTTATAGCAATGAGTGTAGAGCCAATTAATACACCCATAAATTCATTTCCAACTCCATAATAACGTGCTCCGACAACCGGATCATACCCAAGAAAAGAAAATTTAAGCAACTGACTGTTGTTAATTATCAAGTCCAAAACCAAACAGACAGAAGTTAGAAAAGCAATTAAAATTATATTCTTTTTGAAGTCAATTAAGAAAAATAGCAGATAACTAGTTATAAAAGCAGTACCAAAAGTTACTCCGATGGTAAGGGCTAAAGACCAAGGAGGAAAAAAAGAAAGTAATAAAAAAAATAGCGGCATTAGGAGCAGCGATAATATTAGTAACTGCAAAACTACAGTTTTTTTACTTTTAGTAAGAATAGCAAGCAATGCTGCTATTACAGTAAATATTTGCAAAAATATGAATACCTGTATTATCGGTGTTCTTTGTAAATAGATTCTATCTATCTGCAGTAGCTTTTTACCTAAAAAATCACCGGCTCCTAGAAAGGGCTGAGGGGAAATACTTTCCCCCAATAAATAATATGATTTTTCTAATCCTAAGAAACAAAGTATGGAAGGAGCAATATCTAAGTTAGTTATAATGCCATCTCTTCTAGTAGTTGCAGAGGTAAGTAGTCCTTTTTCTGTCTTCTCTCCTTGGTAAATAACAACAGGAGTTAACATTTTCCCTGTTCCTCGATCATGCCTAGGTGGAGATGGGGAAAAGAGAATAAAAAGTGTACCGTCAGTATTTAAATTAACAGCTATTTCTCCTAAAAAATCATTCAAATGCTCGAATTTAGAGCTTAATAATTCCTTGTAACGTTCCGGAGTCAGATTAAAAGAATATTCGTCCAAACGATAGAAATCGCCCCACTCTATTAAAATCACATGATTTTTTTTGAAGTATTTTTGAAATAAGAGAACGATTTTCTCCCTATTAAGTCGATGACCAAAAGGAAACTGAGTATCTTTTAGTAAAATATCACTGCTAACCAACCCCTCACCGGCTTTACCTGCAAAGTTTGTTAGCATAAGAGGAGCAAACCTCCGGGGTAAGTTAGTATCGGAGTTCCCTAAAATTGCTACTCTTTTATCTGCCTGAAAGAGTTTTTCTCCTAAGGCTCCCGGAACTACTTTATGGTTTTTTACTTTATTCCTATTAATAACTTCAGATAAGCCCAAAAAAACTACTGTTTCCTCTCCTTCAAGAAATGAGCCATAGCGCCGGTAATGGATATCTCTTACCAGCTCTTGTTGATATTTTTCCAGCAGATTAAATCCCAATGAAGCACTTCTTCCTCCTAAGGCTCTTGTGCCAGCTCCAAGAGTAGCATATGCATTTTCAGTATTAATAGCACCTCCTGTTCTAGTATTCATCAGTCCAAGAGAACCATATTCTACTAAGTGGTTTATATGCTCAAACTGGGATCCCTTTATTATTAAATCATTGAATGACAGTCGATCTACAGCCAACAAAACAACTCGCTTTTCAATTTCGCTCGCTTCTAAAATCGAAATATAAAAGTGGGTACTTAAAAGAAGTGCTGCTATTATAGAAATAGTAAGTTTTTTGACAAAAGACATTTTTTATCCTCGTTTATTTTAAAATTTCCCAACTACTCACCCTATGACCTATTACTCTGTCCTCAAAGTTTTCTCAAAGTTGCCTAAGCTGGTGTAGCAGATACCAAATTGAGCATTGATTTTATTAATCAAAAGGAGCGGAAAATCTTGAGGATAGCGGTACAATCTGTTTGACTGAGCGCAGCGAGGGAGTTATTGTACCGCCCGAAAGATTTGAGCACCGATACACATAAAAAATCCGGCGAAAGTGGTATTGCTGCAGTAGCTTAGCCAAGTGGTTAGGAAACCTCATTATAAATCTCTGCTGTTTTTAGCAGCATATCTGATAATAAAAACTTTTCTTTTATCCTGCTAACGCCCGCTTTGACAAAAGAGTCCTTTTTATTAATGTCCTCTAAAAGATCTATTACGCCTTCTGCTAGGGCCTGTGGATTTTTCGGAGGAACCAGAAGGCCATGTTTCCCGGAAGTAATAATTTCAGGAATACCCCCCACAGAAGTTGCCACTACCGGGACCCCGGAAGCTAAAGCCTCCAGTAAAACAATGCCCAACCCTTCTGTATGCGAAGGAAGAACAAAGACATCTAAAGAAGCAAAAAAGCTTGCTAAATTATCATAATATCCTAAAAGACAAACCTTCTTTCCCAACCCCATCTTACTTGATTTTAATAGCAACTTTTCTTTTAGGGGACCTTCTCCGGCAATAAAAATTCTTCCTTCTGGATATTTATTTAAGATAAGCGGTGTTGCCTCCAACAGGTCTTCTATACCTTTTTGAGCTGTCAACCTTAGAGCAGTACCAATAACAGGAAACTCTTCTTGACACAAAGTCGGGGCTGGTTCAGTTTTTTCATAATGATTTAAACAAATACCATTGTAAACGACCTCTACTTTGCTAGATGGCACTTTACTACGATTGACAAAATCTTTTTTCAGTTCTTGCGAAACAGTAATATATTTTGTTGTTATACGAGAAAAAATTTTTCTATATGATAGTAAAAAGTGGCAGTATTAATAAGCGTATTAGGATCTACTAAAAAATTATGTAAAGTAAGTATGATGGGTATATTAGTTCCCTCTGCTGCCAGCCTACCAAAGATATCTGCTTTATAGCCATGCAAGTGAAGAAGATTTATCCTGTTTTTTTTGATAAACATCCTTATTTCCCATATTTTTATAGGAAGAAAAATTTTTTTAAACTTAGAAAAAAAAGAAATTGGGTAAAAGTTTCCGCCAGCACTGGCAACTGCTTCTGAGAACAAGAAATCCCTAGGTGCCGCTACAAAAATATCATGCTTAAGGGAAAAAAAATTTACTAGTTCCAATAAATGTTTTTTCATTCCTCCAGTTGCTGACGGAATAATATATAAAATACGTATACTTAATCACATCCAGCTTGTTTTAGCTATAAGGCACTTTGTTTGACATTCTGCCCTTATGATGCTAATATAATACTTGTTGAAGCGCTCGTGGTGAAAAGGATATCACACAGGCCTCCGGAGCCTGAGTTTAGGGTTCGAATCCCTACGGGCGTACCATTTTTTCAGATAAAATAAAAAAAGGGGTTAGGGCTACACTCTTAATACTAGTATAGCCCTAACCCCTTTTTTTATTGGTTAGAATTAGTGAGGAAAGTTTCTCCGTACTGAAAAAACATCCTTTACTCTTTTTAAAGCATTCACAACGCTATCCAGATGATTTACATCTGTGACTACCAGCGTTAAATTCAAAGAGCTGCTACGATCTTTATTTGTTCTAGCATTGATAGCAGTGATGCTCACCTTCTTCTCTGAAATAACATTCATAAGCTCCATCAGTAAATCAGCTCGATCCATACCCATTACTTCTATATCCACCGGATAAGAACGTACTGCAGTATCTTCCCAAGACACATTCACTAAACGGTCATTTCTCTCATTTTCTTCTGTTTCCTGAATTTTATTATGCAAATTAGGACAATCCTGCCTGTGTACAGAAACTCCTCTTCCCCGGGTTATAAAACCAACGATATCATCACCCGGGACGGGGCTACAGCACTTTGCAAATCTGACCAGTAAATTAGAAACGCCCTCCACCTTAATGCCACCGCTAGCTTTATGAGAAACAGTTTTGACTTCTGTTTTGTAGGCAGTAATTAAACGTTCTTTCTTGGTAGATAAAGTTTTGTCAAAGGCCTCTTTTAGTCTAGATACAACTTGGCGAGAAGATACCCCTCCGTACCCTACAGCAGCATAAACATCTTCTTCTGTTAAGAGATTAAATCTTTTGCCAATCTCTTCTAGAACGTGTGCTTTGAGAATCTGGTGCGGTTCAATATGATCTTTCTTCAACTCCCTTTCCAGAATCTCTTTTCCTTTGATAATATTTTCTTCTCTCTTTTCTTTTTTAAACCAGTTGCGTATTTTACTTTTGGCTGGAGAAGTTTTAACCATCTTCAGCCAATCCCTACTAGGTGAGCCCTGCTTGGAAGTCATTATTTCTACGATGTCTCCGGTTTTAAGTTTGTAATCAAAAGGAACTAAGCGACCGTTAATTTTAGCACCCATACAGCGATGACCTACTTCAGTATGAATACGGTAAGCAAAATCTAAAGGGATGGCCCCTGCTGGAAGATCGATGACATCGCCTTTAGGAGTAAAAACAAAAACTTCGTCCACAAACAAGTCAATTTTCAGGTGTTCCATAAAAACATCCGCATCGCCATAATCTTGTGACCATTCTAAAAGCTGGCGTAGCCAAGCCAGCTTTTCACTAGATTCTTGATCATCCTTTGATTTTTCCTTATATTTCCAGTGAGCGGCGATGCCGTATTCAGATGTGCGATGCATCTCCCAAGTTCTTATTTGAACTTCTAGAAGCTCATTTTTGGCACAAACTACTGTGGTATGCAAGGATTGATACATATTGGGTTTAGGCATAGCAATATAATCTTTAAAACGGTAGGGGATAGGCTTCCACAAGGCATGTACGATACCGAGTGCTCCATAACAATCTTTAAGTGAATCAACTAGGATACGTACTGCTGTTAAATCATAAACCTCAGTGAATTCTAGATTTTGTTCTTTCATTTTAGTGTAAATGCTATAAATATGCTTGGGTCTTCCTTGAATATCAGCTTTTAGCCCTGCTTCTTCCAACTTCCCCTTTAGGAGAAATCGCATCTTTTCAATAAACTCTTCTCTCTCTTTCCTCTTCTTCGCCAATTTTTCTACCAAATAATAATATTGGTGTCGGTTCAAAAAACGAAAAGAAAGGTCTTCCAGCTCCCATTTTAGTTTATATATACCCAAACGATGTGCTAACGGAGCATAGATATCTAGAGTTTCCCGGGCAATTTCCTGTTGCTTTTCAGATGAAAGATGCTCCAAGGTGCGCATATTATGAGTTCTGTCAGCTAGCTTTATCAAAATGACTCGGATATCTTTAGCCATTGCCAAGAACATTTTCCTAAAATTCTCCGCTTGCTGTTCTTCTTTGGTGTGGAACTCCAAACGGCTTAACTTGGTTACCCCATCTACCAAGAGAGCTACCTCGCCACCAAATTTTTCCTTAATAATTTCGATGGTAACGGAAGTGTCTTCTACTACATCATGCAAAATAGCGGCTACAATCGTAACCGGATCAAGTTCTAAGTCAGTCAATATCAGCGCTGCCCCCACAGGATGGCTGATATAAGATTCTCCTGAAATGCGATGTTGTCCGTCATGAGCCAAGCGAGCAAACTCATAGGCGGCATCAATTAAATCAAGAGTTCCTTTTCCTTTGGCATAAGAAGCTACTTTTTCCTTTAATTGTTCTAGGAACATCTTTCTCACCACCATTTTAAAAAACGTTTTCGGAGTTAGTGCCGCAATTCAAAAAAACGGGCAGCAATTTTCTTCTATCGTTATCTAATAGCTGTTTCTGAAAAACTTGGTAATCAGCTAATAATTTAGTATCTTGCTGAAAAGTAGGAATCGCACTTAGTTTTTTCAGCGAAAAGTCATTGGTATCACTAACTCCTGCTGCTACTTCTTTTTCTGCTAAAAAGCGAGCGTTTTCTAAAATAGGTAGCCCTCTTTCTATTAAAAAATAGGTTACAGGAGAAGACAATTCGCTGCTTACATATTCCTGTAGTTTTTTTAGGTTATAAGGTTTCTTCATTTTAAAGTGCTGGATACCCAACCATAATTTCTGCAAGGATTTTTGGCGAGGGAAAGCTGCCTCAAAAAGACGAAGATTGTGGTTGTAATCAGTATCTCCAAACAGAAGGTGAACCTTCAGAGGTTGATTTTTCTCCCCCTGCAAGTTCGCCATCAAGGCAAGAAGACCCTCCCTATGAAAAGGAAGAGACCAAAGAACCAAATGGCCTCCTTCACCTCTAAATCCTGTTGGAAGTTTTTTCCCTTGATGCAAAAACACTATTTTAGTAGTTTCCAGATTAGCAGACAAAGATTCCTTTTCAGTACGTGTATTAACATATACAATAACATTCTCTGATGTATAGTTGAGCAATTCTTGTAAATAAGACATCTTAGCTGTTATTCCTCGCTGATCTACTAGGGAAAAAGTTTTCTCAGACATTAGGTCAGCAAAATCCATATCTTTCACTATTAAGGAAATTTCTTTTTTGCCCTGCCACAAATTTATTTCAGGGTAAAAAGCCAGACCAAGCTGTTGGTAACAAAGAGGTTTTTCTTCTTGATTGCCATTACTGAAATAAAGCGCAGAAAAATTAAGACCTTCATTTTCGACCGACAGTTTTAAGTGTTTACCGTTTTTACCTATTTTACGTTTTTTATTAACATAAAAATTACCACCCAAGAGGGGTCTAGGGTTAGCAAGACCAAAAGGAGCTAGCAAGGAAATTTCTTCCACTAAAGAAAAGGTTAGATCTTTCCCTTTTATCTGGGCATCCAGATATATTTTAGAAACTTTCTTTTCTGCATCCATATCCTCTTTAGCTAAAGAATTTAATAACTTACGGAGAGAAGGGATATTTTCTTTTGGCAGAGAGAGTCCTGCTGCCAGAGCATGTCCGCCATATTTACTGAGAAAAATATCTGCTTTTCTCAGAGCTGCTACCAAATCAAAGCCAGGAACACTACGACCGGAACCTTTTGCTTTTTGTGCACTATCTATAGACAATAAAATTACCGGTCGAGAAAATGTCTCCAGTAAACGTGAAGCCACAATTCCTAGGACACCCTCATGCCAACCTTCTGCTTCTAAAATCAGAACAGGGTTATTGTGAAGAATATCTTCCGTTACACGAGCATAAGCTTCTTTAAAAATTTCCCTATCTACTTTTTGTCGCCTAGTATTTTCTTCGTTTAAATAATTAGCCACCTCTTGTGCAACAGGTGCACACGTAGTCAAAAGAAGCTTAACCCCTGGCCAAGCTTCCCCCATACGTCCGGCAGCATTTAAACGTGGTGCCAGATAAAAGCCTATATGCCCTGCATCAATAGACCTTCCTTCCAATCCGGCAACTTCTAAAAGTGCCTTAAGACCTAAGCGCTCTCTTTTGTTAATTACTTCCAGTCCATATTTGACTAATATTCTATTCTCACCCAAAAGGGGAACTATATCTGCTACTGTACCTAAAGCCACTAAATCTAAGTACTTTGCCCCGTTTTCTTTTTGACCAGTTTTGGAAAGAAGAGCCTGTGCCAATTTAAAAGCAACCCCCACTCCAGCCAAATCTTTACAGGGACAGTCTGAAGTCTCTCGATGAGGATTTATGTGAGCCAGAGCTGTTACTTCTCCTTGCGGTTGATGATGGTCCGTAACAACAATATCTATACCTTTTTCTTGAGCCAGCATAATCTCAGAAACAGCATTCTCACCACAATCTACTGTGATTATCAAGCTTACACCATCAGTAGCAGCTTTTTCCAAGGCCTGTTTGTTTAAACCATAACCTTCGCTAAATCTGTTGGGAATATGGAAGGAAACTTGTGCGCCCAAGTCTTGTAGAAGCGAAGAAAGTAAAGCAGTAGAAGTTATCCCATCTGTGTCATAATCCCCGTAAATAAGTATTTTTTCTCTTTGATTAAGGGCAGTTAAAATTCTTGTCACAGCCTCATTCATACCAGTTAAGATAAAAGGGTCGGACAAATCATCCAGAGATGGGTAAAGAAATTTTCTGGCTTTCAGAGGAGTATCTGCACCTCTATGTAAACATAAGCAAGCAGTTATAGGTGATAACCCCAAACTTTTTGCTAGAACTGCAACTTTTTCTTTATTTACTTGTCGGTATTGCCATATCTTCTTCTTTTCCAACATCTTTCTTGTCTGCCATCCCCTCTCCGTTAATATCGAGGGATACATCTCCCAAACCTTCTGAAGAAGTTTGTCCCTTTTCTAATTTAACTCTTTTTTCTTCATTCTCCTCCTGCAGCTTCTTTATTTCTTTTTTTAATTTGCGCATCTCCAAAGTTATTTGCACATTGCGAACTAAACTAAAAAAAACAACAATGAGCGCTCCTGCTGCTGCCGAACCAAGAATGATCAGAACAGCAGAAATCTCCACAGTGCGGAATAGTAGATTGATAGTAACGATTTCAGTGTTTAAAATAGCAAAAAGAGCAACCAAAAGACTAAAAAGTAAAGCAACAATAACTGACCATTGATTTTTCATCTTTTTCACCCCTCGTTTTAATTAATAGACACTGATTTAGATGATTTACGCTGATTTTTATCCTCTAATATTTTTAAAAAAAGAAAATTCCTACAGAATCTATTTATTATTTCGCTATTCGTCGGCTAATTTCCTGCCCTCTGATATTGGAAGTTGGATGTGGGAGGTTGGAAGGAAGTTTGAAAATCAACACTTAGTATCTATTCTGTCCTCGCTCCTACCCCCCCGTCCAACCTCTAACCCCTAACCTCTAACCTCTAAAATGAGGGGGACATACCTCCTCTTGAAAGGAAATGTGTCCCCCTACCTATAAGAGATGTCATATCTCCACAAGCATTAATTCCTGTTTGCCCGACGGTACTAAATTGCTTTAAGCCAGCACCAATGCTTTTATCCCCCTAGCAAGCCGATAAGGTTTTCAGCTAACTTTCCTTATAACATAATCTCTCAGGTTGTGCGAATCGCATTTCTACGCTCCCGAAACTCTTTCCAGGAAAGCCAAACTTGGCTGGCAATAAATATGGAGGAATAAGTGCCTGTTACCACCCCGATAAGAAGAGCAATGATAAAAGGCTGAATAGTGACTCCTCCGAGAAAGAACAAGGATAACAAAACCACTAAAGTCGTCGCAGAAGTGTTGATTGATCTAATCAGAGTTTGGGTTATACTCCGGTTTATCAGCTCTGCAAAATCTGCCTTTCTTCTTCCTTTAAGATTCTCCCGAATACGATCAAAAATAACAATGGTATCATTTATAGAATAACCTATAATAGTTAGAATAGCAGCAATAAAAGGGCTGTTTATTTCTATCTGCAAGAGAGAAAAAAAGGTCAAAACAATCAAGGCATCATGCACAAGAGCTGCTATAGCAGCAATCGCAAACTTAAATTCAAAACGTATGGTGATATAGATAATCACCCCTAGTATGGCTATCAACAGAGCCCAGAAGGCTCGCTGACGTAATTCCTCTCCGATGGTAGGTCCTACATTTTCTATGCTCATATCAGTGCTAGCAATATGCGGCCAATGCGTTTGAAAAGCAGCAATAACCTCATTGCGCTTCTCTCCAGATAAAGAAGGTGTTATCAGAATAACTTCCCTGTCCTCACCCCCTAGAAGATCCCCGGCTTTCTGCACCTGGCTTCCCTGTAAATCAAAAGGTGTTAAAAGCTCTCTTACCTCGTCAACAGTAAATTCTTGCCCAATCTTAAAGTGTAGGCGAGTACCTCCGGTAAAATCTATGCCTACATTAAGACCAAGAGTTAAGAAACTGATCGCGCCTATCAAAAGAATTGTCAAAGAGATAATATAAGCAATTTTTCTGTATTCTACAAATTTATATTTAAACATTAACCCTTCACCCCCATATACCAAGGATTTTTAACCAAGTTAGCTCTTAAAACCAAGCGCAACAAAAACCTGGTCAATACGATTGCCGTAAACATACTTGTCAGAATACCGATGCTAAGAGTTAGTGCAAATCCTTTAATAGGACCAGTGCCATAGGAGAAAAGAACGGCAGCAGCAATGAGGGTAGTAATATTTGCATCCAAAATAGTTCTAAAAGCCCTCTGGAACCCTGATTCTACCCCGGTTCTGACAGTACGCCCGGAACGCAGTTCCTCTTTGATTCTTTCAAAGATAATGACATTGGCATCTACAGCCATACCGATAGACAGAATAATTCCGGCTACGCCCGGTAAAGTTAAAGTAGCCCCAAACCCAGATAGTACTCCCAGCACAATGACCAAATATAAAGCTAGGGTAAAGTTAGCTACTAATCCCAAAAACCGGTAGTAGAGAAGCATAAACAACAAAACCAGTCCTAGCCCCAAGATACCTGCCATAGCTCCTCTTTCTAAAGAATCACGACCCAGTGTCGGACCGACAGAGCGTGTTTCCAATTCTACCAGCTCTACCGGCAATGCCCCAGAGCGCAAAGTAAGAGCTAAATCTGCTGCTTCTTCAAAAGTAAAATCTCCACTTATTTGAGCGTTACCCCCAGTGATGACGCTGTTGACAATAGGCGCAGAAACCAATTCACCATCTAAAAAAATGCCTATTATCTGTCGGAGATATTTTTCGGTTGCCGCAGCAAACTTCTGTGTACCTTCTGGATTAAATTCCAATGATACAGCAGGTTGTCCCATATCATCCCTAGAAACAAAGGCATCTGCTAAATCTGTGCCTGTCAAGAGAATATCTCCCTCCGGACTTACAAATGTCAGTAAAGCCGTACGACCTATTATCTCCATAGCCCGGGCTTGATCGTCAATGCCAGGGAGTTCTATCAGAATCCTGTTCTCACCCTCCTGCCTGATTTCTGGCTCAGCCACACCAAACTCATCTACCCGGCGGCGAATAATAGTAATGGCTCGCTGCAAGGCATCCTGTTGGTCAAGTCCTTCCACAGTTTCCCTGGCTTCCAGAAGAACATAAACCCCACCTTTTAAGTCCAATCCAAGCTTTAAAGCAGCGGCATCTGGTCTGAATAACTCAGAATAGCCATATCCCGCAGCCAGAACAAATACTATTACAGTTAGAATAAGTAAAACCAAACTTTTACGTGTACGATTGCGATGCATACTTTCCCCCCTCCACTTCTTCCTTTAGAATTCACAAGCATAATTATACTCATACTGTCGGTAAAAGTCAAAAAAAATTACCTAAAACTCAGCAACAATCTCTTCTATCCCTTTCCTTATAAGAGAGGGGGAAATATTTGAAACAATTTCAACCTGTCCTATGTCCCTGGATAAAATCAGCGGTATGCTCCCCTGACGTTTCTTTTTATCATGTTGCATAGCTGTTTCTATTTCTGCTGCTTTAATTCCTACTGGTAAGGCGGGAAAACCTACTCGTTTGATCAATTCTTCGATTCTTTTTCCTTGTGTAGGTTCAAGAAGGCTCATTTTAACTGCTAGTCGAGATGACCAGATCATACCTATACCAACAGCTTCACCATGCAGATAATATTTATATGCTGTCACTCTCTCCAAGGCATGACCAAAGGTATGTCCAAAGTTTAAAACCATGCGTGGACCGTCTTCTTTTTCATCCTGCAAAACAATATCTCTTTTTATGCAGCAGGAAGTCAAAATAATCTTTAGCAAGTCCTTCGGTAAAAATTTTTCGCCAAAAGAAAATTTTTGCTCCAAAAAAGCAAAAAGTGCAGCATCCGAAATAACTCCGTATTTAATTACTTCCATAACACCTGACCTAAACTCTCGTTCAGGCAAAGAATTTAAAGTATCTATATCTGTAACGACCAGGCGAGGTTGGTGAAAAAACCCCAGTAGATTTTTTCCTATCGGATGATTTACAGCCACTTTTCCACCTACACTGCTATCTACTTGGGCCAGAAGAGTAGTAGGGATCTGTACATATGGAATTCCTCTCATATAGGAAGCAGCACAAAAGCCCGTTAAATCACCTACAGCTCCTCCTCCGAGTGCTGCCATAAAATCTTCTCTGCCCATTTGATGTTTTAAGGCCGCAGAAGTTACTATCTCTACCTGTTTTAGCTCCTTGGCCTTTTCTCCTACTGGTACTTGAAAAAGAGAAGGCTTAAAATCTGCCTCCTGCAGGGAAGTAAAAACCTGATCGCCAAAAAGTGGTAAAGTGTTATTATCAGCGATTATTAAAACCCGCAAGGCAACAGGAAAAATTTCCTTCAAAAAAACCCCTAGCTTATTTAAAATTTTTTTTCCTATGCGAATATTATAAGCTTTATCTTGTAAATTTACCCTGACAGTGGGCATTATTTCCCTCCTCTCGAACACTTCACCAACTCAGCGGTGAACCGTAAACTTCAAACTTTTTACCTCTACCTCCATTTCAAATACTCCTTATACCTTCGATAATTATCTTTAATTTCTGTCAGATTATCGCCACCAAACTTTTCTAGAAAAGCTACTGCCAGTTCCCAAGCGAGAACAGCCTCCCCAACTACAGAAGCCGCTGGAACAGCACATATATCCGACCTCTCTACCTGTGCCTTGTGCTCAGCATGTGTGCTCATATCTATACTTCTTAATGGTTGATAAAGGGTAGGAATAGGCTTTAATGCTGCCCGGACAACTATAGGAGAACCGTTGCTGAGACCACCTTCAATCCCTCCTGCGTTGTTAGTTAAACGATAATATCCTTCTCTTTGTTTGTAAAAAATTTCATCATGAACCTTGGAACCAGGAGATGCAGCCGCAGCAAAGCCTTGCCCTATTTCTACCCCTTTTACGGCTTGAATACTCATAAAAGCTCTAGCTAAAAGTCCATCTAGTCGCCGATCCCAGTGAACATGACTTCCCAGTCCCGGAGGAACGTTTAAGGCTACAACTTCAAAAACTCCTCCCAAAGAATTACCAGCTTCCTTACTTTCATTTATTTTATTAATCATTTTTTGTTCTGCTGAAGAATCGGCACAATACAAAAGAGACTTTCTGGCTTTCGATTCTATCTCCCGATGAGATTGTTCTTTGCAGTCAGCTTTAATATCACCAATAGCTAGGACGTGACTATAAATATGTATGTCAACCTCTGCCAGCAGGAAATAAGCTACACTGCCTACAGCAACCCGCATAGCTGTTTCTCTGGCACTAGCTCTTTCCAACACGTTCCGCAAATCTTTATGATTGTACTTTAATCCCCCAGGTAAATCAGCATGTCCGGGTCGGGGTTGGGTAATAATCTCCAAATCCGCAGGGGACTCTTCCATAGGAGACATCTTTTGCTGCCAATTAGAAAAATCATGATTGGAAATATTAAGGGCTAATGGTGCTCCTGTTGTATAAGAAAAACGCACACCTCCTGTAAACTCTACCATATCTTTCTCAATCTGCATCCTGCCACCCCGACCATAACCCCCTTGGCGGCGAGTTAGTTGAAGATTGATATATTCTAAATCCAGCTGCAAACCGGCCGGAAAACCTTCAATTATTCCTGTTAGACAAGGACCGTGAGATTCACCGGCACTTAAATAACGCAAAACCATAAAAATAACCTCCTTCCAGAACCTAGGGGACAGTTCTTGCGGTTGTGCTTGCGGTTGCAAAAAGCAGAGAGATTTCACCACCACTCTAGATCGTCATGTAATAACGCTGGCGATGACTAAAAAGAGCCACACGCCGATACCCAATATCACGCAACAGAACAATTGCTTCTGCCAATCCTTTCCCAACATCATCGGGCAAATGAGCATCAGAACCTAATGTCAGCGGGATATCATTTTGAAAGCAAGCTTCCAAAAAAGATCGTGATGGATACTGTTCTGCAACTGGAGAACGCCAACCAGAGGTGTTAACCTCTACGCAAATATCAGCTTGCCTTATGGTGGCTATAATTTCCGGTAACATTAGCTGCCATTCTTTTTCCTCAAGACAGTAACCAAATTTTTTAACTACATCAGCATGACCTATAATATCAAAAAGGCGACTAACTACCATTTTTTTTAATTGCTGAAAATATTTCCTATAAATTGATTTGATACAGCCAATCTCAAATTTTTTTGCCTGCGCAGGATGGGTAAAATCCCAATCATCAAGAAAGTGAATCGAACCAATAACATAATCAAATGGATAAGAAGAAATAAGCTGGCGAGTCAATGTTTCCTGCCCCGGCAGATAGTCTATTTCAGCTCCCAAGCGTACAGTTATATTGGCAGCTGCGTCGCGTAGAGAAGATATATCACTAATGTATTCCTCCAACTCTTTACCAGACATAGTTACTTTGTTTTTAGGAGTATAATTTAAAAGTTCCAGAGGAAAGTGATCGGCAAAGCCTATTTCCGCAAGACCTTTTTCTTGCGCAAAACTCAGATACTCTTCGATTTCACCTGCCGCATGATGACAGCGTTTCGTATGTAAATGATAATCAATCACTGGTTTTCTCCTTTTTTGGGTTGGTTTCGTTTAACTAATTCTGCCATTACCTGGCGATAACTTACCCCTTTGGCTTGTAAAACCAGAAGGAGGTGGAAAATAAGGTCTCCTGCTTCATAAATCAATTCTTCGGAGCTATCATTTTTTGCTGCAATAACTACTTCGGCTCCTTCTTCTCCTATTTTTTTCAATATGCTATCCAATCCACGAGCAAATAGAGAAGCAACATAGCTGTTTTTAAAGCTTTCTCGCGAGCGGCGTTCAGCAATAATCTCTTCCAATACAAGAGGGAAATCTTGTAGTTTGCCTTGTGAAGATTTGTCTTGTAAAGAATCGCTATCAGGATCATCCTTGACCATAAGATTACTAAAACAACTTTTTTCTCCCAGGTGACAGGCAACACCATGCTGTCGAACTTTGAGAAGTAAAGTATCGGCATCACAATCATAGTAAATAGATTTTACTTCTTGAAAATGTCCGGAAGTAGCTCCTTTTGACCAAAGTTCTTGGCGACTTCTACTATAAAAGCAGGTCATGCCACTTTCTAAAGTTCTTTTTAGTGACTCTTCATTCATATAAGCCAACATAAGAACTTCCCCTGTGCTGAACTCCTGTACAATAGCAGGAATAAGCCCTTCTTTATTATACGTTAATCCTATATCAGTCAATTGTTTGAGTACTTTAAGTGGCACGGACCCTAACCCCCAGCTCTATTAAATAGTCTTTTACCTCTTTAATACTAAAAGTACCATAATGAAACACTGAAGCGGCCAAAGCGGCATCAGCCTCACCTACAGTAAGAGCTTCATAGAAATGAGAAAGTTCTCCTGCTCCTCCGGAAGCAATAACAGGTATTTTAACTTGGCGAGCGATGGCAGCAGTTAGCTTTAAGTCATAACCATCTTTACCCCCATCACAATCCATGCTGGTGAGTAAGATTTCTCCTGCCCCTAAGCGTTCTACTTCAGCTGCCCATTCTAACGCCTTCATCCCCGTTGCTTGGCGCCCCCCATGGGTGTAAACCTGCCAATCCTGTAAGTCCTCTTCCCAACAAGCATCAACAGCTACCACGATACATTGAGAACCAAACTCTGCGGCGCCTTCCTGAATAAGGACGGGACTTTTTACTGCAGCAGTGTTTAATGATATTTTATCCGCTCCAGCCTTGAGAATGTCTCTGATTTCTTCTAGGGAGTTAATCCCCCCCCCCACAGTAAAAGGAATAAAAACTTGTTTCGCTGTCCGCTGCACCAAATCAAGAATGGTTTTTCTCTTTTCATGCGAAGCAGTGATATCCAAAAATATCAACTCATCAGCCCCAGTTTGATCATAGTGAGCAGCAAGTTCTACAGGATCTCCTGCATCTTGTAAATTAACAAATTTAGTTCCCTTTACTACTCTGCCTTTCTCAACATCAAGGCAAGGAATAATTCTCTTAGCGACCATTTTCATTTCTCCTTTATTAGCTAATTATCATTACTACACTTACCAACAAATATTAGTTTATAGTCTACAGCAGCACAGCTTGTGTCACAGTAAATTTTCCCATATATAAGGCCTGTCCGGTGATAACACCTGTTATACCGAGGGAGGAAATTTCTTTCAATTTCAAAATATCTTCCAACGAAGAAATTCCTCCCGAGGCGATAATAGAGAGATTGGTTCCCTCAGCTATTCTTTTTAAAGCTTCCAAATTTGGCCCAACAAGTGTTCCATCTCTTAATATGTCTGTGTAAATAATTTCTTTGATACCCAAAGCCTCTACTTCACGAGCAAAATCCAAAGCTTCCCGATTGGATGATTCTACCCAGCCCTGTACAGCAACCTTACCCTGACGAGCATCAATAGCAATTATTATTTTACTAGAGCCAAATTTTTCGATAAACTTAATAAGTAGATCAGTATCTTGTACAGCCACAGTACCTAGAATGACTTTGTCTACACCTAAAGAAAGTAAGACTTCCGCCGTAGCCAAATCTCTTATACCCCCTCCCACCTGCAGAGATATATTTCCAAGTAATGCTATTTTTTCAATACTTTTCATATTTTGAGGAGAGCCGCAAAAAGCACCATCTAAATCTATAACATGCAGGCGAGTGGCTCCCTGGCTGACAAAATCTCTGGCCACAACAGAAGCATCAGCGTGATAGATTGTTTCTTTTTTTACATCTCCATGTACCAAGCGGACAACCCGACCCTTCCGTAGGTCAATAGCAGGAATTACTTGCATTTTTCTCTCACCAGCTTTCCAAAATTGTTTATTATTTTAAGACCCTCACAGCTGCTCTTCTCTGGATGAAACTGAACCCCGTAACAGTTCCCTCTTCTTACCACGGCTGGAAACTCACTGCCATAATATGAAACAGCCACGATATCAGCATGATTTTTAACCTGAGCATAGTAAGAATGTACAAAATAAAAAAAGGTATTATCTTTTATTCCCTTGAAAAGAGGTTCTTCCTTATTTAATAATTGTAACTGGTTCCAACCAATAAGAGGGATTTTTAAGTTTCCCTGAAAGCGAACCACCTTACCCTTAAAAAGCGATAAACCCTCTGCTTCGCCTGTCTCTTCACTGTTTTCAAAAAGAAGCTGCAAGCCTAAACAAATTCCCAAAAAAGGAGTTCCCAGCGATATTTTTTGACGTAATAAATGTATAAGATCTAATTCATGCAGGTTAACTATAGCTCGACCAAACGCTCCTACTCCCGGTAAAATCAAACCATGAGCTTTTTCTATTAATCTCTTCTCACTTGTTACACAGGTTTTATAACCTTGACAGACAAAAGCATGCTCAACACTCTTTAAGTTTCCCACACCATAATCTATTATTGTGATCTCTACCAAAATCATCATCCTCTCTTGCTGATATTATGTCAGACAAAAGTTTAGAAAGCAGCATACTTTACCTTAGAAACGTCGTAACTATTTTTGCTAAAAATAAAGACCGGTGTTTATGCCTGTCTTTTTGGCTCCGGCAAATGAAATACCCGCAACCGCTTCCTTCACCCTAAATAGAACACCTATTTATGATAACCTCTGTATGGTAATCTCAGCAATAGTTCCGAGGCAAAAGGCCCAATCCCAACCGGGTTATCTTCCTCATCAAATTTAATTGAAAAGTGCCTTATCGCCCCTAAACCGACAGCAAAATTACGAACAGTGCTCCATCCATCATAGCTTCGATATAAAACTTCAATAGTTTTAAAAACTCCGGCAGGCACGGTAATTTCAACATCTATGCCCGTTATAATCGCTTCTACACCTTCTGCGGCTTCCCAGTTTGCTCCTACCTTTAAAGGAGTTTGTAGGAGTACTTCACTGGAGTCAAAGTTTTCTTCTGTGATAGCTTTTTCGATAGCTTCTTCAGTCGTTTCTTCTACTGCCAACAGCAGGGTAATCTCTTTCTCACTTACTGCAAATACCTTAGTAGTTTCTGCACCGGTACAACTTTTTCTGATTTGAACCTTGCCCTCTTCGATTTTCTCTACGCTTCTTATATATCCTGAACTCTCAAAACCCCCACTGAATATCAAGGTTAATGGCTCTGATATAAAATAATCGCTTGCTGCCGGCACTGTTTCTATTTTTTCCTGTTCGTTTTCAGCTGGTAAGAGATTAATTTTATTTATGCGTTCTAACAAGAGCGCAACCTCTCCATCTTTAATTTGAGTAGCCGGATTGTTTACCAGCCAAACTTCGTCTGGATGATTTAATCCAATATTGGCGTACAACGGAGTAAAATCACTAATTTGATTCCAACCAAGATGGAGATAGTCAAGATTGATTAATCTTGAAAGTGGTGTAATATCAGTGATTGCATTGCCGAAAAGAACCAATTCAACCAAATTGCTAAGATTCCCCAGTGGATAAATATCAGTTATCTGATTCATGCGCAGATCTAAAGTAATTAAATTGATTGCGTATTCTAACCCGGTTAGATCTGTAATATTGAATCTTTCAGCAGCATTTAAGTGAATCAATTTTTCCAGATCAGCGACAGTTATCTCCCCAGAGGGTTTATCAAGAGCTTCACGTACAGCTAACTCTAAACCAGCATCCGGTATGAGAATACCATCAGGAACATCTTCAGCATTGTTGGCTGTCTCTGGTTTTATAGTTTCTGTTATAGCAGGCTCTTCTGCTGCTAAGTTTTTTATCGCCGTTTCTTTCGTAGCAGACTCATCCGCAACAGGAGAAGAACAACCTGTGATTAATATAGAAAGTAAAGTAACAACAGATACTACAAAAACCCCTAATCTTAGAAAATGTTTTTTAAACATAACTTTTGTCTCCTTATTACTTTTATTAAGTAATTGTTTCTCTCTCTCAACTACTTTCACTTTTTAACCTAAAAACAAAATCTACCTATCATACTCCCATAATATTATAGTTTTCTCTGCTTGCTGTCAACTTGTAAAATTTACCCAAAAAAACCTTACTTTAATAGAATACTATGGCTATTGGATTGTCATACTTCTTCAAACATACCTAGTCCAAAACTTCTTTGGTAGAGGGAATGCCTTTAACCCGAGGATGCACGGCGCAGGCTTCCGACAGTGCCCTTCCTAAACCTTTAAAAAGAGCTTCTGCCAGGTGGTGATTGTTGTGACCGGCTAGCTTCTTTACATGTAGGTTAAATCTGCCACTACTGCTCAAGGCACTCAAGAACTCAGCTACCAACTCTGTATCAAAGGAGCCTATTTTTTCAACTGTCAAAGGAAAATCTAAAGCTAACCAAGGCCGTCCCGATAAATCTACTGCGACTAAAACGAGAGCGTCATCCATTGGCAAAAGCACAGAACCGTAACGAGCTATCCCTTCTTTTTCTCCTAAAGCTTGTCGAAAGGCTTCCCCTAGGCAAAGCCCCAAATCCTCTACAGTATGATGCCCATCTACTTCCAGATCTCCTTTAGCCTTAATAGTTAAATCAAAAAAACCATGGCAAGTAAACAATGTTAGCATATGTTCCAAAAAAGGAATACCTATTTCAGTCGTTGCTTTTCCTTCTCCATCTAAAACAAGGTTCAGCTCAATTGCCGTTTCTTTTGTTTTTCTACTAATTAAAGATTCTCTTTTTGGCATTATTTTCCTCCCCTGTCTAAAAACAGTTCAACTCTTAATTTTCTCGTTGACTACCTTTCCCAAAATATCCATCACTTTCTGTACTTGGACTGATTTTAGCTGATAGCTACTCTGGTTAGCTACTAAGCGACTGGTAATCGCAACTATCTCTTCTACTTCGACCAGACCATTTTCTTGTAGGGTTTTTCCTGTTGATACCAAGTCCACTATGGCATCAGCAAGATTAAGAAGAGGTGCTAGTTCCACAGAGCCATGTAGTTTAATAACTTCTACCTGTTTTCCTTGTTCTTGAAAAAAATTTTCTGTAATGGAGGGATACTTAGTAGCTACAAAAGAAATAGCTTTTCCTACATCTTGCTGATAGCGAGCAACTACCAAACGACAAAAACCTATTTTCAAGTCCAACAACTCATACAACTCTTTGCTTTGCTCTAAGAGAACATCTTTACCCACTATTCCTAAATCTGTCACGCCATACTCCACATAAGTAGGAACATCTGTGGGTTTAGCCATAATATAATTAATCCCGGCTTCTTTATCTTCAAGAATCAATTTTCGTTTTCCTTCTTTTATTACCTGCGTATTAAGTCCTGCTTTTCCCAAAAGCTCCATAGTAGGAAAAAGAATACGTCCTTTTGCCAAGGCTATAGTTAGTACCGACATCGATTTTTTCCTCCTCACTCTGCTGGTATCTGGTTTATGCCTGTTAAATAATTTCAGTTACTTGCCTGTTTTCTTCTACGTAGACAAGTTTTTTTGCTTGATGTATTCTAGCGTAATTTCTGGCTTCTTCTAAGCTCATGGCTTTAAACGTCATTTCTATGTGGCTGGCATTTTTGCGCAAATGAATTGCTAGGCGATGAGCTTCGATTAATCCCCCCGCAGCAAAAGCTATCAGAGTTTTAGACGCTGCACCTTCCTGCTCGGTGCGAGAAAGAAGGAGCAGGATATTATCTATATTCAGGGCAAAACCTACTGCCGGCAAGCTACAACCAAAAAAGTCTAAGAGACGGTCATAGCGCCCCCCACCACAAACAGAAGAACCGAGGTTGTTGGTATATCCCTCAAAAATAACCCCGGTATAATAATTCATACCTCTTACCAAACCCAGATCCACCATCACCCGGTCAGAGACCCCTAGATACTCTAACAAATGTAAAATTTCCGTCATTTTCTGAAGACAAGAAAAATCTTTTGAAAAAAACTGTCTTGCCTCTTCTAGTACTTCCTTACCACCTTTAAGAGTTGGAATAGCCAAAATCTCTTGCTTAGCTTGCTGATTCAAACTGCTGCTGTCTACATGTTTTTCCAATGCAACAAAATCCTTTTGGTTAAAAATCTTTTTTATATTTTCTTGTTCGTTTACCTCTATATCTAACTGTCTTAAATAAGTATTTAAAAATTCCAGATTGCCCAAGCATATTTTAACTTCTTTTATACCTAGGGTTTCCAGTGAATAGATCGCCAGGGCTATAATTTCAGAATCAGCTCCGGAAGCAGATTCTCCTAAAAGTTCCGTGCCAGCCTGAAAAAATTCTCTTTGCCGTCCAGTTTTAGAAGATATATAGCGAAAAACATTTCCCAGATAAAAAAGACGTAAAGGTAAAGGTTCTTGCTGCATATGGGTAGCAACTATACGTGCCAACGGTAAGGTCAAATCAGGCCGTAAAACAAGGGTACGTCCTCTACCATCTGGAAAACAATGCAACTCCTCTTCAAAATTTGACTTCATACCGGCTGTAAATATATCGCTAAATTCCACCGTAGGAGGAACAACTTCTTTATATCCCCAAGCAGAAAATTGGTTGCTTAAAATTTCTTCACAGCGACGTTTCAAAGCTGCCTTTTCAGGCAAAAGATCTTTTACTCCCTCTGGTTTTTTTAAAAAACGTGTTGCTGTATTCATAAAACGTAGCCAAGTGACCCCGAAACAAGGTTGCAGGGAAAAATGGCTACCTCACCTCCTTCAATATAAAGGATAAGAAACTAATCCGTCTCCTCGTATCTTTGCTAAAACTTTAATGCGTTAAAGTATTAAAGTACATGGCAACATCCTAGCATAAATCTAATCGCTGGTCAATACCTGAAAAATTATTTATTTCCCAAAGTTAATAAATCTCTCACTGCTATTTTCGACTCAGAGATAAGACCTTCGCCATATTTTGCACCAACTATTGCTCCAAAAAATTGATCACGCCCGCGTACGTAGCCTATCAAACGTTGCAGAGTCATAGCGGTCTTTACTTTCTTATCCTTGGAAAAAGAAAACTGGCTCTTATGACAGGCAATAGCCTGCCATTTTTTTTTCGCAGAACTGCTTATATCCACTACCAAAGAAGGCTCTTTCGTCTGCCCTAAAAAATAATAGAAAATTTGCTGTGGCCGATGGGGCTTTCCACTAACAGGAAACTTTTTTAATCCTGCTAGATAAGACGCTTCTTGTACCAATAAAGAGGCATATTTATGATCTGGATGATAATCTCTGTAAAAAGGCGCCAGAACTATTTTAGGTCTGTATTTTCGCATAACTCTTATAACTTTATTTATAGCTTTCTGATCAGGTCTGAGATAAGCATCAGGCAACGCAGTATTTTCTCGCACTTCTACTCCCAACACATGGGCACCTGCTAAACTCTCCCGTGCTCTTATTTCCACTGTTCCGGTACTGGCCATTTCTCCACGCGTAAGGTCTATGATACCACAGTGATATCCTCTATCAACATGCAAAGCCAGTGTCCCACCAATTCCTATTTCCACATCATCAGGATGAGCCCCAAAAGCAAGAATATCTAGCATAGGCTTAACTCTCCTTTTTCCTTCACTTTTCAATCACTAAATATTATAAATATGATGAGCTTCTCCCATCGGAAAATTTTGTAAAAGTTTTACCCGAAAATCAGGACCGTATTTAATTAAATAAAAAAAGATATTATATACCTGTTCTTGCAAATATCCGCCGGGCAAACAAGCTTCCTCTATATGATAAAAGTGATGGTATGCTAAACGGTTTTTTTTTCTTAAAGCCTGTTCTCCTTTATGCTTTAAATAATTTATTTCCTTTAGAACCCTCTCTAAATTAGTTTCTGTCAAAGCTGCTAATTTATCATCAATAAAACTCAAACTGCTTTGCAAAGTCTGGTATTCTTTGGAAACTTTGCTTTTCAAAGAAAGAAAAAGCTGTTCTATTTCCACACCACTCTTTTTTGCTAGGTATTTTTGCAAAGCTTCCCGGGATTGAAAAAGATCCGTCGTGTCAAGAGAATATTTGTCAATATAGCTAGCTAAACGTGGCTCTATAAGAGTAATAGATGGTCGAGGGTATAAAAGCGGTGGTTTTAAATCGAAAAAAGGGAAAAGAGATTCCATCTGGGCAAAATAGGCAAATTCTCCCGGTCCGGCTACATAAAAAAGTACTGGCAAGAAAACCTCCTGCAGCAAAGGACGAGTTAAAACACCAGGACTATAATTATCAGGGGTTTTTAGTATTTTCTCCCTCACTTCTACAATTGTACCAATTCTCTCCCCCCGCCGAGTTATTACATGGGAATTCTGGCTAAAAAGAGCAGCTCGCCCATCCTCCAAATGAGCGAAAAGGCTTAATTGGTTATTCTCTCTATTTACTTGTAAAGGATACCCTCTATTTACAAGACTTTTTTCTCTATCATCTAATATTTTGTTTGCTGCCAACCCATTAGTACATAAAGAAGCCAAAAAAAGAGCTGCCAAAGATCTCATCCGAGGTAAAAAAGGATTAAAAAGAATTAAGCCGTTACCCTCAAATAACCAAGCCATCAGACGCCCAAACCACTCTGTGTAGGTGCTACTTTCCTCTATTCCACATGTAATAACTCGTATAATTTCTTCTCTAAATTCTGTAACGGGAGTAAAATCAATCATTTTTTTTACCATCTCGAAAGCAGCTTGTTTATCCAAAGAAATATGCTCTAGCGGTCTTCCCTCATCTTGGCTCTGCAATTCCAGTTTATGGCGTTTATTGTCTTGTCCTAAAATTGTTAAATGATTTATCTCTTGAAAATCATGATCTTCCGCTGCAATCCAAAAAACAGGGACAGCAACTATCCCCTTCTCTTGGGATAATTTACGTGCCAGTTTTACTGCTGCCATAGCTTTATAAAGTGTATATAAGGGGCCCGTAAGGATGCCAGCCTGCTGCCCGGTAACCACAGCCACAGTCTCAGATCGCTTCAAAGTCTCAATGTTTTTCAGGGTCTCTTCTGACACCCCAAGAGATTGATTATATGCGTATAAATCCTCCACCAGAAGGGTTCTCTTATGTACATCAAAGTTTTCATAGAGCCAGTTTTTTTTGATATAGCAATCCGTCTGGCTTTTATAATGAAAAGAAAAAAACTCTTTTGTTTTTTCATTTTCAGACAAATAATCCAAATAGATGGCAGGATAAAAAATCTTTTTTTGCTCTTCGTTCAATATCACAACACCTCTTTTCTAACTGATATTTGCCAATAGTTCAAAAAACCCCGGAAAAGATATATCTACACATTCTTTATTGTCTAGTACTATCTCTTCCTCTGTTAATAATCCAGCCACCTGTAAGGCCATGGCCATACGATGATCACCATAAGTCTTAACTTTAGAACTTCGCAAACTATGACCACCCTCGATTATCATCCCATCAGGAAATTCTTGTACAGGCACCCCTATTTTTTTCAATTCAGTGGCAATTGCTTTTATTCTATCTGTTTCTTTTACCCTAAGTTCAGCTGCATCTTTAATCACCGTGGTGCCTTCAGCAAAGGCTGCTGCCACAGCCAGAATGGGAATCTCATCTATAAGACGTGGAATAATCTTCCCAGAAATTTCTGTGCCCTTCAAATGCGATTCTTTAATTAAAATAT
>CAZIRG010000003.1:0-26009 GCA_964541505.1 uncultured Syntrophomonadaceae bacterium
GTGCTCGGGACTTTCACCCTGTAGACTACGCCCATGCTGGGCGCACCAATAAAAAAAAGCGGTTACCCGCTTTTTTTTATTCCTTTCTATAAACAGAAAGAGCCTTCTTTATAAGGCTGAATTTCTCTATCTGGGAGATAAATTCTGAAGCACCCAGAACAAAGTAGCCCCCTTTTTTTAAACTTTTAGAGAATTTTTCCAGAAGCTGATCCTGAGTTTCTTTTTTAAAGTAAATAAAAACATTACGGCATAAGATAAGATCATAATCTTTGGGATAAATATCCTTTAAAAGATTATGCTCTCGGAAATGGATGTTTTTCTTAAGCTGGGTTTTTACAGCATACTTATCCCCTTGTAAATCAAAATATTTTGGCAGAAAAACGGGAGGTAAGTTCTTTAAAAGATTAGCAGCATATTTACCCTCCTTAGCTTTCAGAAGTATTCTTTTGTCGAAATCAGTAGCATCAATTCTGAATCTGGTTATTTTTGCTTCTTCCATTAAAATAGCCAAAGAATAGGCTTCAGCACCGATAGAGCACCCTGCACTCCAGATTTTTAAAGCGTTCTTTTTCATAGCGATATCCGGTATGACTTTGTTCTTTAGTGTCTCATAAACCTTAATATCCCGAAAAAACTCTGAGGTATTAATAGTAATATGATCACGAAAACGGTTTAAAAGAGCATCATCTTTCTTTAGGCGCAGATAAAAGTCATTATAGTCAGAGGTTTTTTGCCTTTCCATAAATTGATTTATACGCCGCCGCAGCTGCTTTTGCTTATAACTGTTCAAATCAAGACTTATTAAAGTACGAATATCGTGTTTAAATTTTTCAAATGTTGCATCGACAGTCATCTACATTCCCCTTCCCTTTTCACTCCTGCTATCAATTCCTTCGCAATATCCTGTAAAGGAACAATCTTATCTGCTGCCCCCTGCTTTACTACAGCTTTAGGCATACTATATATCACACAGGTATCCTCATCTTGGACTATGGTTTGCCCTCCTTTTTCTTTGAGCTTAACCATGGCCTCAGCACCGTCTTTCCCCATGCCAGTTAGAATAACTCCAATTACTTTAGAACCATAAGTATCAACAGCAGAGGACATCATTACATTAACAGCGGGGCGCACATGTTCTACCGGAGGACCCTGATTAAGATCCACTCTGCCACCACTGCTAACAGTCATATGATAGCCGCCGGGAGCCAGCAAAGCAAGCCCGGGAAGAAGCCTATCATTTCTTTCTCCTTCTTTAATATTAATGGCACACAACTTATTCAGCTGTTCAGACAGAGCTTTTGTAAAACCAGGCGGCATATGTTGGGTAATAATAATAGGAGCCGGAAAATCACGAGGAAGCCCCGTCAAAACCTGTTCTAACGCACGAGGACCACCAGTAGAAGAGCCTATTGCTACAACATGCTGGAAACTACCATCTCCATATCTCTGCACCGGAGGTAAATCTCTATCTTTAAGCAATAATTGCTCAGAAAAAACCGACTTTCCCTTAATTTTCCAATGGTCTACAGGAGCCACCCTCTCCGGGAAATGTTTTAAGTTTTTGGCCCCGGAAGCCATCCTAGCCTTGTTCAGAAGTTCCTTTTTTATAGTACTGATATCTTTCGTCAAAAACCCTGGCTTGGTTATAAAGTCAAAGGCTCCCAAGGCAAGGGCTTCTATAGTAACTTCACTACCACTCCTGGTAAGACTACTCACCATAATTACAGGTAAAGGTTTTTTCTGCATAATCTTTTTTAAAGTCTCCAGACCATTCAACCGTGGCATTTCCACATCCAGGGTGAGCAGATCCGGCTTAAAACGCTCTATTTTCGCCAAAGCATCTTGCCCATCCCTAGCTGTAGCTACCACCTGAAAGGTGCTGTCGCTTTTAAATATATCTGAAATAACCTTACGCATCAAAGCAGAATCATCAACAACCAACACTTTTATTTGCGGCATAGTTCCCTCCCTGCACTTTATAACTCTTTTTCCTTCGTCCCTGGATGAGCAATAAGAACTTTCCCATCTTCAGCAAAAAATTTCATTGTCCGACCTGATTTCCCCTCCACATCCGCTGCCAACAAAGGTATATTAAGCAAAGCCAAATTTTTCTTAACCGCTTTTATATTCCTTGCACCAACACTCTCTTTGTTAGATTTAAAATTAAAAAGCTCACTCCCACCAGCAATCTTAGCCTTAACCCTCTCCTTTCTGGCACCCAAGCGCAACATATCCTCCAATAAAAGGGGTATAGCAGTATCTGCATACTTAGCCAAATTCTCTCTTTTACTAAACTGAGTACTGTCAGCCAGTAAGATGTGAGCAAGACCGGCTACTTTACGAGGGGAATCATACAAAGCTATGCCGACACATGAACCCAGCCCTATTGTAATCAACATACCTTTCTCTTTTAAGACAGCATAATCAGCAATTTTTACACGTACAATCTTCTCCATAGTTAAAGACCCTTTAGCAATTTATTATAGACGACTTCAAAAGCATCTTTTTCCGGAATTATCGTTAGAAAACCTTCTATATTTGCTGTTTCCGCAATAAAACTGGTTTTCACCAAGACTATGAAGTCTTCCGCAATTTGACTTTCCGCCAGTATTGCTCCCAGGATTGCTTCTGTTAAATCTACTGCTACTCCTGGTGACTCTGGAACTAGCGACATATCCATTAAAACAGCCAAAGCATTTAAATATCCTGCTGTGACTACATTACCTACTTCCGAAATAGCCGAAAGACCAAACTCATCCAAACCATCAGCCATGCCACCAGTAATAATTTTAATCAAATGCAGAGCACTCTCTAGGGGGATCAAAAAAATCATATATAGCCTCAGATCCCCACCAACCTTGACATAGATACCAACAACCTCCTTATCTGCCCCCCCCATAAAATCAGGCAAATCACCCAGAGGAACTACCGAAACGTCTGGAACAAGGATATTAATCTTCTCATCTTGCATCATCACCGAAAGAGAAGCTGCCGCATTTCCCATGCCAATATTGCCTAGCTCACTCAGCAAATCTGCTCTGTCATCATCTAATCTTTTTGTCATACTTTCACCTCAAACTATGCTAATACTTTTTTTACAGCATCCAAAATCCTCTCCGGCTGAAAAGGCTTAACAATAAAATCTTTGGCTCCTGAACTAAGAGCCTCAATAACCAAGGATTTCTGCCCCATAGCACTTACCACAATAATTTTTGCATCTGCATTTGTTTTCATAATTTCTTTGATTGCAGCAATCCCATCCATCACAGGCATAGTTATATCCATAGTAACTAAATCCGGAGTTTCTTGCATATATTTTTCTACCGCCTGCTGTCCGTTTTCCGCTTCTCCCACAATTTCATAGCCATTTTTCTGTAAAACATTTTTTAGGGTCATACGCATAAAAGCAGTATCATCCACTATAAGAATTCTGTTTCCCAAATCATAAACCTCCTAGTTGTAGGAGAACACATCTCCCTTTGAGTAAAGGCATGTCCCCCTTTGATACACACTAACCAACTAACCAACTAACCAAGGAGATATGTCCACGAGATATGTCCACCCTTAATAAAGAAAAGTTTTTATAAAGTCAATTAAATTAATGCCTTCGGCAACTCCATCAATCCGCAATTTGCTTTTAAAAAAGAAAATTCCTATAGAATTAAATTAAGGTGGAAATGTTTAAAATTAAGGCTACCTTACCACTACCTAGCACTGTTGCTCCGGCAATACCTTTCAGATCTCCCAAAACTTTACTTAACGACTTAATGACAATTTCCTGCTGCCCTAAAAGTTCATCTACAATCAAGCCTAATTTTTTATCCCCAACGGCAACAACGACTACAGGGATTTCTTCCTGCCTTGCCGCTGACTGCCCAGTTAAGCGCTCCTGCAAAGAAATCAATGGCAAAACTTCTTGGCGCAAAGATATAACTTCTTGATTTTGGACTGTCTTAACCTCCTTGCTGTTAATATAAAGGTTCTCCCTAATAGTTTCTATAGGAATGGCGTAAATCTCTCCGTAAGATTTTACTAACATAGCCTTAATAATGGCCAGCGTCAGAGGAAGATGTATAATAAATCTTGACCCTTCGCCAACTTTAGATCTAACATCAACTATACCACTTAGACTCTCCACAATATTCTTGACTGCATCCATACCTACGCCCCGACCTGAAATCCCGGTAACTCTTTCAGCCGTGCTGAAGCCACTCTTAAAAATAAGTCTAACAGCGTCATCCTCATTAAACAGCCCTACCTCTTCCTGAGAGATAACTCCTTTAGTTAAAGCACTTTTTAGTATTTTTCCCTTATCAATCCCTGCTCCATCATCCTTTACCTCAATAGCAACATAGCTGCCCTCATGACGAGCTTCCAATCTGACCGTACCTTCTGCACTTTTGCCAGCTTTAATTCTCGCTTCTGTGGATTCAATGCCATGGTCTATAGCGTTACGCAAAAGGTGTACTAGCGGCTCTCCAATTTGATTAACGATAGACTTATCTAGCTCTGTCTCTTCTCCAACAATTTCCAAATTAATTTTTTTTCCTTTTTCCCTGCTTAAATCTCTGACCATGCGAGGGAATCGATCAAATACTTGCTTGACAGGTACCATGCGTAATTTCATAACGGCACTCTGTAAATCTGCAGTAATCCGGTCCAAATGCTCGACTGCCCCCGCTATTTCCAATGCCTCTACTTGTTTAGCTGTCTCTAACAAACGAGTACGATTTACAACCAACTCTCCTACCAGATTAATAAGCTTATCCAGCTTTTCTGTTTCCACTCGTATAGTTTTCTCAGCAGATTTCATCGGCTGAGATTTTGCTGTTTGAGGTTTTGCAGCAACTGTTGGAATATTTCCTTTCTGCACAGGTTTCTCAGAAGCTTTCTTTTCCAAATTTACTTCCGAGTCTTTTCGTGAACCCCTGATTTGCTTCTCGCTATTGTTGGTTTTTTCTCCTGATCCATCCTCTAAATCCCCACTTCCCACTTCCCGCATCCCAACCTCTTCATATTCCTTAACCGTAACTTTCTCTATTTCTGCAATACTTGTTAAAGTTTTTTGTACAGAATCAATCGACTCATCTGTCTGGCAAAGCAACTGGAAAGAACTTTCAAAGTTCTCTTCTTCTAGGTCACTCACTGGCGGCCTTGCTTTCAAAACTACTCCGTTGTTCTCTAGAGCTTTTATGACCATATAAGCCCGAACAGATTTCAATAGGCAATTACTTACAAGTGTGACTTCTATGTAGTAAATCTTTTCTCCTGTACCCTCTACTTCTTTGATAATTTCTTTTTCAAATTCATCAAGCTGCAAAACAGCATCATCTGCTTGCACTTCCTCCTTGGAAATAGTTTTCTCCCGGGATACTGCTGTTTCCCTATTATAAGGGGTAGAAACTAAACCCTTTAATGCTTCCACCCGCGAAACTATATCCACCTCGGGCAGCTGAGGATTTTCCACCCGAGCCAACAGGCTTTCCAAGGTATCTAATGATTGAAAGAGAACATCAGCAAATTCCCTGCTAAGATTAATTTCTCCTTCTCGGAGGCGATCCAAAACATTCTCCATTTCATGTGTCAAACCAGCAATATCATTATAGGACATCGTAGCCGACATGCCCTTCAAGCTATGAGCAGCACGAAACATCTCCTGCACTAGTTCCAGATTATTTGGTTCTTTTTCAAGTTTTAAAAGCGAATCATTCAAGGATTGTAAATACTCTTGAGATTCAGCCAAAAACATATCTTTATATTCACTAATCTCCACAAAGCCACTCTCCTTCCGATAATGGTTGTTGGGTCAACAGTTAACTGCTAACCAACTTCCGTCAACTTTCCATCTTAGGCAGTATTTTTAATAGCATCCAAAGCTGCTTTCTCTAACTGAATTTTTTCCGTCGCAGTAACAATTTCTGTCGGGTTAAGCAAAATAATAAGGCGCTGTCCTATTTTTCCTATACCCATAATAAAATCTGTCCTAGTACCGGTCACATCACCCGGAGGTGGCTCAATCTGATCATTTGTGAGATGTAACACTTCAGACACTTGGTCAACAATTAAACCAATCAAATTACTATCTATTTCTACAATAATTATTCTTGTTCTGTCGTCTTTCTCTTTCTGCTCCATCCCAAAACGCTTACGCAAATCAATTACCGGAATCACCTCTCCTCGCAGGTTAATAACACCCTCAATGAAATCAGAAGTGCGCGGCAGAGGTGTTATATCGGTAAATTTCAAAACCTCTCTAAGCTGCTGAATATCAACAGCAAACTCCTCTTCTTGGAGATAAAAAGCCACCACTTGAATTTCTTCACTTGTACTACCTAGAACACTGTCAGTCAATTTCCTCACTCCTTTTTTTATAATTACTTACCAACTTGCTATTGCCCAACAATTTCTCTCAGCTTTAAACCATAATATCCATTCACTGCCACAATATCTGCCCGGGCTACCAATTTACCATTAGCTAAAATATCTATCGGCTCTTCTGCATACTTGTCAAATTCAATCAAAGAACCTTTGTTAAGCTGCAAAACTTCCGTTAGAGTTTTTTTTGCTCGGCCCAAAACTCCTGTAAGTTCAAGGGAAATATCTTTGACTAGAGCAAAATCATTATCCAAATCAGTTAACTGAACATTCTCACGCATCCGCATCATTGAAGACGAAGTAGAGAAAGTTGCAACTTTTTCCGCTTGCGACTCAGATACACTTTCTGCAAAGTTTTCTGCCGCTAGATCATCTTTTCCTTCCCCCCCAGAATCTTCCTCAAAATCAGAAACCTCTCCTTCCTTTTGATACCCTCCCAATAAATAGGCAGTCATTTCTTTAGCAAATTTTAAGGGTATTAATTGTATCAAATTAGAATCAATGAGATCATCCACCTGCATTCTAAATGATACCTGAACTATTTCTTCTTGCTCTGTAAAAAATCCTTCCGTTTTTGGGTCTATGTCAACAATTTCTTTATGTTCTACTACCGGGGGAGAGATATTGGTATTTCTCTTAAAAATCTCCGACATAGATGTGGCTGCAGCTCCCATCATCTGATTCATAGCTTCACCAACAGCACTGATATGTATTTCATTTATTTCCGCCTGATCATCAGGCTCTTCCATCATCATTAACTGTCCAATAATGATAGCATCTTTAGCTTCAATAATAAACAAATTCTTACCTACAAGTCCTTCCACGTAACCAATTTCAACAATAACACAAGGGAGAGGGTAAAGTTCCTTCACCTTTTCCATGGTAGTATAACTTAAACGAGGAGTACTGATATTAACTTGGCGAGAAATCAACTGTGCCAGCGAAGTAGCAGAAGAACCTATAGATATATTACCTATTTCCATTAAAGTATCTTTTTCCAGAGGAGTAAGTTTCCCCTCAAAAGCAGGAGAAAAGTCCGCTTCACCTTTCTCTCCCGATTCTTTTAGTTGGTCTTTCAAAATGAAGGAAACCATAGCCAAGGAAAAATCATAAGGAATCAGCTGCACTATTCTACCATCCAATAAACCCTCTATTTCCAGGCGAAAAGATAATAGAAAAAAACCACTCGTATTATCGGGAAATATCTTATCTACACTATCAATTACAGTGCTTTCTTCTAGTTGCGGTGGGGATATATTAACTGGTCGCTCAAACTTTTCCGATAAGGAGGTAGCCGCAGTCCCCGTTAGCTGCGACATGGCTTCTCCCAATGCGCTAAGATGAATTGCCGTTATTTTTTCTTCTGCTGTTGGATCCTGCATCATCATCAATTGACTAATAATAAAAGCATCTTTAACATCTATAAACAAAATACTTTTACCTAACAGATCATCATTATAGTCAACTTCTACCGCTATTGTGGTTTCCTTAAACTCTGGATCATCTCTTAATTTTTCCGGCGGAAAAAAAGATAATTCCGGCTTATTTATGGTCACTTCACGGCTAGTCAACTGGGATAAAACAGCCGCTCCTGCTGATCCCAGCAAAATAGCGGCAATCTCCTTTAAGGTTTCTTTTTGCAGTTCATTAAAATCGTCAGACATAGCTTTACCCCCCTACGAGATCAAAAGACTAAAAGATTAAAAGACCAAGAGGCTAAAAGACCAGAAAGTTCATCTCTTTACCTATTCTTAGTCACTTACTCCGTCACCCTCGTCCCTTACTCAGTCACTTAGTCACTTAGTCACTTAGTCACTCAGTCACTCACTTCAATTGTCTTACTCTCTCTTCTGGCGTAATAATATGCTTTATGCGCAAGGCAAACTGCTCCGCAACCACTACAACCTCTCCCCAAGCAATAAGTTTATCATTTACATACAAACCTACTGGTTCAGAAATACTATTTTCCGTTTCCACTACCAAACCTGGCTTTAACTGGAGAAGTTTCTCTAAAGATTTGTTTGTTTCACCTAAAATTACTCTTGCAATAACGGGAATTTCCAGAAGCAACTCCAACTTTTGTTCCTGCATATTTTCATCAGGTACTACTTCGTCCATAATTGAGCTAGTGTCATTTTTTTCTTCTCCTGCCAATAAAGCATCAATTTCCTCTTGGGATAAGAAGTCGCTCACCTTTTTGCCCCCCCATAATCTTTAACTTCAGTAATAATACCTGCCATTTTATTGTTTATAGTACCTAAATTCACAGAAAATATGGATTTATCTTCTATGAAAATGTCAACAGTCGCATCTAGTTCTCTATCTAATTGAATAACATCTCCGATCTCAAGGTTTAAAAAATCCTCAATGGTTATGTTCGTTTTTCCCAAAATAGCAGTCATTTCTACTTTTGCCTCCACAATTCTGTTAATCAGTTTTTTCTGAGCTTTTTTTATACCTGCTCCCGGCTTGGAATCTCTTGCAAACCAATGTTGCGTAGAAAATTTGTCCAAAACCGGCTCCAAAACCATAAAAGGAAAACAGAGGTTTATAAACGCCTGACTTCCACTTATTTCCACAGAGAAAGTTAAAAACACCACTGTTTCATTGGAGGCAATCAACTGGTTAAACTGAGGGTTTGTGTCTAAAGATTCAATCACGGGAGCAATTGGCAAAATATCATCCCAGGCATAGCGCAAATTGTTCAATATCTTTTCGTTTACTTTTTTCATAGCACTAAGCTCTATCTCTGTCAGTTCTCTAGATTTCTTCAACTGTTTTCCTTCCCCGCCAAAGAGAATGTCAACAATAGGAAAAGCAAACTGGGAACCAGTTTCCAATATGGCGCTACCAAGCTTCTCCGAAAGACGAAAGACTGTTACCAAAGTTGGTAAAGGCAACGAAAAAATAAATTCTTCATAAGTAACTTGACTTACAGATTCAAGTGCAATACTTACCGGCATCCGCAGATAAACCGATAAAAAATTGGCTAAACCACGTGCAAAGTTCTCATGTACAATTTTCATTGCTCGAATATGTTCTTTGGAAAATTTATTCGGACGCCGGAAATCGTATAAAATTGCTTTATCTGCCGTAAAATCCTCCTGCTCCTCTGTTGGCTTTTCCAAATTTCCAGTAGAAAGAGCACCAATCAAGGAATCTATCTCTGACTGAGACAGCACATCTTTACCCATAAAACCACTCCTCCTTACACCTTAGCAGTGTATTCTACAAAATAAATATAAATCCTTTTAAGTTTAAAGGATTTGTACCCCTTAAAATAGAACTTTATATTTATATTTAAGCTAAAAAGCTACGGACACTGATAAATCATATTAATCAGCGTCTTTCAGCGTCTATTTTTTAAAAGCTTTGCACAAAACAATTATTTCACGAAAGGAGGGTTTTTTATAGTGGAAAATAAAAATGGGACTTTAAAAATTCTAAACAAAAAAGTGATTTACACACCCCCAGAAAAAGATGGACTGCCTCCTAAAATTGTTCCCACTAAAGGTTTAACTATTTTTGTCAATGACCTGCCTATTAATTCTCCCACTATTATCAAAAGCAGTGATAAAATAAAGATTGAAACTAAAGAAGAACTTTTAGAAAAAGGAAAAGTAGACTTTAAAGTTAGCCCCGACAGTTTATCGGCCTGGATTTTTCTGAGTCCGCATCAAAAAGCTCATTATTCTCTTCTTGAATCCGGAGAAAAGTTTATCCTTGAGCCTCCTGTACAACAAGAAATATTCCAAGAACCTGTAGCCACTCTAACAGAAATAAAAAACCTTCTAAAAGAAAAAAATATCATCTATGGTCTTGATGAAGCGGCCTTGGAAGAAGCAGTATTGCAGATGAACGGTAAATGGATGGAAATTGCCCAGGGAACTGCTCCTACAAGCGGCCAAAATGCGCACATAGAAATCTTCTTTGAACAAGAACAAAAAATTGCTTACCAAATAGATGACATCAACAATGTAAACTATCTGGATAAAGGACACATTCCGGCAGTAGAAAAAGATACTTTGCTAGCTAAAAAAACACCTGCTATGCCGGGAAAAGCAGGCATCTCTGTGCTAGGAGAAGAAATACCGCCACCTGATCCACAAGATATAAGTCTGCTGGCAGGACAAAACACTTATTATAAAGACAAAGACGAACTGAAAATTTTTTCCAAATTAGTGGGTCGCCCTGTTCTGGAAAAAACAAAAAAATACTATAAAATTCAAGTACTTCCTGTTTATACTGTAAATGGCGATGTTGATATAACTACTGGTCATGTACATTTTCAGGGTGATGTTCAGATTAATGGAAATGTACAAGAAAGAATGGAGGTCTTAGCAGGAGGACATATCACGATATACGGCAATGTTAACGGAGCAAATATTCGAACCGCCGGCTCTATAGAGGTCTCAGGGAATGTTATAAAAAGTCGTTTAACAGCTGGAGCGCGCCAATTTTTCACTATGCAAGCACTGCCCGGGATACTGATGTTCAGCAACACTCTTAACACCATTCTAAAAGCCTTTCAACAAATAAAAGAAACTCCCCAGTTTAAAAACGCTCGTTTCGGTTATATTCTTTCTCTACTGGTAGAAAAAAAGTTTCCCCATTTTTCAGTTCAACTAGAAAAATTAACAAAAATACTAGACGTTGACTTAAAAGAGGATTTCTCTTTAGAAATGATAGCCGAGGTAGCTTTTTTAAAACAAAAGCTTGAGGAATTCAGCCAGTTACCTTACCAAGATTTAAAAAAAGCTCTAGAACTCTTAGAAAAAGCTACTCTCCTAAAAAAGAAGCTAAGCAAAGTACCGCAAGAAAGAAATGATATCACTGCCCGATACTGTTTAAACTCCAGACTGGAGGCCAGTGGAAGTGTCACTATCACCGGTTCCGGCAGCTTTCATACTGATATTATTTCCCAAAAAAACATAACTGTCTCTGGAGTTGTTCGCGGCGGAACAATCTCTGCTAAAAAAGATATAAAAGTAAATGAAGCAGGCTCTGAAGCTGCTATTGCAACAACGATGATTGTTCCACGCAAACAAAAAGTTTATATAAACAAAGCTTTTACCAATACAATTATCCAGATCGGTAAATATACCTATAAATTCAGCCGGGAGAGAAGTAAGGTCAAAGTATTCGTCAGGGATGAAGACGAAACTATTGTTATCGACAACTTCTAGAGCTTCTAGCTTTTCTTGCTGATTTGCCTGTACAGTTGGATGTGGGAAGTGAGAGGTTAGAGGTTGGAAAGCCCCCGGAGGTTGTATTCCTAACTAACTTCTTAGCTCCTCGTCACCGACTTACTGAGTCACTGAGTCACTGAGTCACTGAGTCACCTTCTCATCCGGTTTGCCATGCCCCACATCTCATCAGCGGTACGTATAGTGCGAGCACTTATTTCATAGGCTCTCTGAGCCATAATCAAGCTAGTAATTTCCTCCAAAAGGCTAACGTTAGAACTTTCCAGCTGACCCTGTCTGACTATACCAAAATTACCCTCACCCGGACTACCTTCCAAAGGCTCTCCCGAGTTTTCAGTAGCCAGCCAAAGATTACCTCCTAGCCTTTTCAGCCCCTGCGGGTTAGAAAAACTATAAATAACCTCTTCCGGTAATGGCTCAACTAAATGACCGTCCTGTGTAACTAGATTGTCTTCAGCATCACGATAAAATCTCCCAACACGAGTAAAAACCTCTCTGTTATCTGGCAGAACAACCCGAAAAAACCCTTCTCCCTCAATCGCCCAGTCTAAATCCCGCCCAGTTTCTCTTAAAACCCCCTGCTCAAAAATAATTCCATCAGTGACAACTCTAACTCCCGCCCCCACCTGTAGTGCACCTTCTCCTCCCGGCACAATTGGCTCCCCGGAACCTTCCACTCTTCGGTACAACAAGTCTTGAAAACTAATCCTGCTTTTTTTATAGCCATCAGTATTAACATTAGCAATATTGTTCGATATTGTATCTATTTTTAACGATTGTGCCAACATACCTGTCGCTGCACTCCTCAACTTTCCAATCAACTTCCTTCACTCCTTTCACCTCTTTACATCTTCTTCTACCTCAAGTTCCCAACCTCATTCACGCTCTTACCCAACAGATCATCATGAGCTTGTAAAGCCTTTTTGTTGGCTTCATATGTGCGCATAACCTCAATCATGTTAACCATTTCCGTAATAATATTTAAATTGGCACTCTCCAGTGCTCCTTGATATACTTGCCCCAAAACCTCATCAACAGGTTCTATATCCACTGCTTCAAAAAGATTTTGCCCTCTCTTTTGCAGTCCTGCCAGATCTTCGTTATCAAAAACTGCTAATAACAGTTGTCCTTTGTCTTCCTGCTCTTTCCCCACACGTATTATCCCCTTATCACTTATCTGTATATCTTCACTCTCCAACCGTAATGGCTGGCTATCAACACCTAGGACATGATAACCGTTACTGTTAACCAGAAATCCATCTGCATCTAAAGAAAATGACCCGTCACGTGTATACCTGACTCCTTGGGGTGTAGCCACTACAAAAAAAGCAGTCCCTTCCCTCTGCTCCACTCCTGCTTCCGTTTCTACCGTAAAAAGTGACCTGCCCATAATAGCTAAATCCAAAACCTGCCCTGTCTCCTCTAATATCCCTGGTAAATGACAAGTAGCCATTTCAGCCAGAAAAGCACCTTTGCTGCTCTCGCCTATAAAAGTTTTGGAACCCTTCTCTATTCTAAAAGTCATCATTTCCGGAAAACTCTGCGCCAGGGTAATATCTTTTTTAAATCCAGCTGTATTGACATTAGCCAGATTAGCGGTAATAACCTCCTGTTTCTTCTGCTGTACCAGCATCCCCCGTGCTGAAGTGTATATGCCTCTAATCATGGTTTACTACTCCTTCCTGAACTTCTTCCTCATCCCTCTCTTCTCTTTCCTCATAAACCAGTACTTCATGAGGATAAACCATACCTATTTCCCGTGCTGCCATTTCCAGTTCATGGGAAGTCATGCTATCCGAAGGTGTCAGTACAAAAAGAAGGGAGGAAATCAAAAAACCCAGCCCTATACCGAACAAAACATTAATATCAAATCTGTCATTTATTTTCTTAAACCAATTATTAATTCTATTTCCCCCTTCCCTAGACCTGTCTGTCTGGCTATATCAGACAGAGGAATTCCTTGATCATGCATAATATAGACATCATTATACAGCCTATCTCTTTCCAAAGAATCGTATAATAACGACTTCTCCTCTATATCTATCGTTTCTCTTATTTCTTTTTGGGACGGCTTCTTACTCCTCAAACAACCTACTTCCTCTTGAATTTCCAGTTTTTTTTCTACTCGCAACATAAGATGAGTAACTAACTCTTTCTGCTGATTAAGTTCCGCCAGTTGTTCTTCAACTTTCTCTTTCAACTCATACAGTAAGCTACTTTCCGCTGCTGTTTTTTGCATCATGGAAAGACTTTCTTGAAAAATCCCTTCCTTATCTTCATTGTCTTTTTTCTCTCCTTGTCGAATACTCTCCAAATTAAAAGAAGCTTTGTTAAGTGCTTTGCTCTCACGGCCATCCTCTTTTTTAAAAATTATTAAACAGTACACAACAATAACAAAACCAAGCACAAAAATTATATACGCCATTACCATTCTTCCCTTAACTGCTGACGTAATTTTAGCATGATCCTTCCATGCAGCTGAGATACTCTAGATTCTGTTACTTCCAACACTTGACCTATTTCTTTTAATGTTAACCCCTCCCGATAATAAAGGTGTAAAATCAACTGTTCCCTCTCTGTTAGATTAGCTATGGAACGAATCAGTGCTTCCTTTTCTTCCCTTTTGATAATAATTTCTGCTGGAAAAGCTTCTTCCGCTGTAGCAGCTACGAAATCCTCTACTTTTTTAGCTCCTTCTTCACCATTAAAAAGGAACTCTTCCAGTGAAAGCAAGCTTTTTCTGCTGATATTAGCTAAAATATCATTTATTTCTTTTTTCTCCACTTCCAAATAGCCTGCAAGTTCATCTTCACTCGGTTCTCTCTTAAGTTTTCCTCGTAAAAAAGCATAAGCTGTTTCTATTCTTTTTGCCTTAGCTATCAGACTACGAGGCAGCCAGCTCATTTTGCGTAAGTTATCCAGCATAGCTCCCTGAATTCTCAAAGCCACATAGTTTTTTTGCGGTCCCTTAGCAGGGTTATATTTGTCCAAAGCATCAAGGAGTCCGAGTATACCACTCCCCACCAAATCGTCCCTATCTATGTGAGATGGTAAGCCCATAGCCAACCTATTGGCCATACGCTTCACCATGGGCAAAAACCTGGCAATAGCTTCATCCCTGTTTTCATTCTGCTGATACATAAAACTCTTCCCCATTCTCCTAAATTCTCAGTAGCTCTAGCAAACTCTTCCTCGCATGGAAGCAAAAATAAAGTTTATTATTTTATCGCGTACTGTTTCTTTTATTTCCACAAATTCCATACTGTAGGTATACTTCTCCCTGCGATTCTCCGGATGTTGCACACGTACTATACGCCCTATAGCTTCAACAATAGTTTGCTGTTTTCCTTGTTTGTCTTCCAAAAACAATCTAACCTTTAAAATGGCACCAGCTGCCAACCTTTCTCCAGCGGAAAATTTTATCCCCCCACCACCAATATCTAAGGTAGAAGCTTTACTAACAGTATCAGCTGCTAAACCTTTTCCAAAACCTGTCGTTTTTTTCTTATGGGACAGAGCTCCTTTATCTTCAGGCAAAAGACTATATTCCATTTCTACAAACACGGGTAAACGATAGTAGTTGCGCCGCTGTGTGCGGAAAAAACTCTCTGGGTTTTTCAGCACAAGTAAACGAATATTACCGACACGAACCCTCCCTGAAACTGTCGTTTCAAAATTATAAAAACTGTCTTCTATTATCAGACGGCCTTTAATATTTTCACCCTCCTTGGGCAAGAAGTATCTCCCCTTGCTTATCGGTACAGCTACAGAAAATGTTTCAGGAGAAAGGTCCTGTACAATAGTTTTATAGTAAATGTCTTCATCTAAAGAAGCTATCTCCAAGTTTTGGTTAATACGTAATAAAGGTTTGGTTGGTGACACAATAATAATCTCCTTCAAGAAAAAAATCTAGATATTTTACTAAAAAACCCTCGCTTATCACTTTTTCGGAGGTTTAAATCTTTGTGATTTAACAACAAACTATCGGTCATTCTATCAATACAGCCTGCTGCCTTGCTATTTGGATAAGCTAAAATAAAAGGATACTGCTCGCGTACTGCTCTGGCTACCATCTTATCGAATAAAATATACCCCAGGTAATCCACCTTCAACTGCAAAAATTTCTCTGAAACACGGCAAAATCTTAAAGCTACTTCTCTACCTTCCTTGGAACTAACAGCTTGATTAACAACCAGTTTAACCTGACTTTGTAAATTATATCTGCTTACAATCTTAGTTATACCATAAGCATCGGTAATAGCAGTAGGTTCTGGGGTTGTGACAAGCAGTATTTCCTGCGCCGCAGCAATAAACCCTAAAACAGTCTTAGAGAGACCGGCACCAGTATCAATGATAAGAATATCTGCCGCTGTTTCCATCTCTATAAGCTGGCTCAATAATTGGCGCCGCTTTGTCTCTTCCAAGTTGACCAGTTCTAAAAAACCTGTTCCCCCGGGAACTATTTTTACGTCTAAAGGTCCATTTATTATTATATCGGCTAGATTTTTCGTACCATTAACCACATCATAAAGATTGAAACGTGGCACCTCGCCTAAAATAATATCTATATTCGCCATGCCAAAATCGGCGTCAAAGATAACAATATTTTTTTTCTTGCGAGCCAGAGATAAACCCAAATTAACTGCGATATTAGACTTACCCACTCCTCCCTTACCACTGGTTATAGTAATAATGCGAGTTTTATGAGTAAGATTATGCCCGCTGTCCATTTTTTTCTGTTTTCCAGCTATATCTCTTAGTTTCTGAGCCTGGTCACTCATCCCTTAGCCACTCCCAGTATTTTACCGACCAGTTTACCGGCATCAGCATTTTCAATGTCTTCGGGAACTCTTTGTCCGGTAGTAACATAAGCAATAGGCTTGGACGTAAAATAGCACATATTTAACAAACCACCATAAGTTTCCGTTTCGTCCAACTTGGTAAAAATTAAATGATTATAATTTAAACGCTTAAACCCTTGCGCAATTGGCTTTAGATCCTGTGGCTTGGTGGTAGCGCTAACTACCAGAAAAACTGCCCCCGAAGGTAATTGATTTAAATACGATGCTGTTTCACTTATTTGCATGGTGTTCTTCGAACTTCTGCCGGCAGTGTCCACCAAAATAATTTCTTTTTTTTGAAACTTTTTTATGGTTTTTTCCATCTCATCCTTGTTTAAAACTACTTCTATAGGAATACCTGTTATCCCTGCATAAGTTTTCAACTGTTCTACCGCTCCTATACGATATGTATCCATTGTTATAATAGCCACATCCTTTTCTTCTTCAAAGGTATAATAAGCAGCTAACTTGGCCAGGGTAGTAGTTTTGCCAACTCCCGTAGGTCCTACAAAAGTAATATACTTTGTACGCAATGAAATCCGGGACGTCATAAGCATCTCCTTCATCCTGCCGGCAATAAGGGTTGCAGCCACTTCGGAAGAGATGTTTTTTCCAGCAGCCTTATTTTGTATGTCAAGCAGCATCTTTCGAGCCAGCTTATCGTCTATATCATTAGCAGTTAAGAGTTTAAACCAAGAGTCAAAAAAAGTATCCCTGCTCAACTGTCTTTCTTCCTGGCTGGTCAAGATTTTGGCAACCATACTTTTTAGCTGGTTCAAATCTGTTTCTATCTTGCTATCTTTTTCTTTTATGCTAGCACTTTTATAATCGGATTGAAGAGCAAAAGAATCAACAGCAGCCGTAATTTCAATGACCTTAGGAAGAAAAAACCCCCTAAAACCTTTACGGCGACATTTTCTGGTTTCAATAATCATCGCCTCTGGACCCAATTCTCTTTTAATCTGAGCCAGACCCTCTTTTATGCTGTCGACTCTATATTTTTTTATCTTCATAAATATTCCCCCAGTGACTAAGTGACTAAGTAAGAACGAAGCACGATGAAGTAGTTATTAGTCCTCATCCTTCACGCCTTACTCCTCGTTCTCCGTTACCAATTTACCAATTTACCTGCTGACCTACTTACTTACTTCCCACTGTCAACTGATAACTGATAACTGGTAACTCACTTCCCAACCGCTCCCACCGCTTCCACATCTAGCCCCGGCACAATTTCATTAAAAGAGAGGACTATTACCTGAGGTAATGCTCTCTCCAAAAGTCTTTTTAGCGGTAGACGAATACGAGGAGAGACCAAAAGCACAGGTGACTGCTCCTTAAACATTGTTTTTTCTACTTGATCAGCCAAATTGCTAAAAAGTTTCTGGGTCTGAGTCGGACTTAAGACGGGATAAGTTCCTTGCGGTGATGTTTGGAGAGAATCAGCAATCTGCTGTTCCAACTCAGGATCCAATGTTAATGCCAGTAATCTGTTGTTTTCACCCACATAGAGAGAGCATATAGTACGTGAAAGACCCTGGCGTACCATTTCGGTCAAGTAATCTGTTTCTTTACTACTGCTGGCATTATCCGCCAGAATCTCTAAAATGGTTACCATATCTCGCACAGGAATTTTTTCCCGTAAAAGGTTTTGTAATACTTTCTGCACCTCTCCTATCGACAACATATCCGGAATAAGCTCCTCCACTACAGCCGGTTGATTCTCTTTCACCTTATCAATCAGTTTTTTAACTTCTTGTCGACCCAAAAGCTCATGGGCATGGGTTCTGATTATCTCAGTCAGGTGAGTAACTAAAACAGTAGGAGCATCCACAACAGTATAACCAGCGATCTCTGCCTCTTCTTTTTTTGCTGCCGTTATCCAGATAGCCGGTAATCCAAAAGTTGGCTCTGTCGTTGAAACTCCCTGTATTTCCTTTGTTACTCCACCTGGGTCCATAGCCAAATAGTGCCCGGCCATCAACTCTCCTGAACCAATGATATTACCTTTAAGTTTAAGTACGTAACTATTCGGTCCCAATTGTAAATTATCCCGAATACGAATTGGCTGCATAATCAAGCCCATTTCTATAGCACTTTGACGCCTAACCGCCGTAATCCTCTCTAAAAGATCCTCTCCTTCCTGCTCTTCAGTAAGAACAAGAAGATTATACCCCAACTCCAGTTCCATGAGATCAACAGAAATTAAAGATAAAAAATCTTTAGGCCTAATTTCTGCCTTCTCTACCAGCTGTTCTTGCTGTGCCTTTTCTGTAACTGCACGTTGTTTTTCTTCCCTGTAAAGAAAATAGGCAGCAGAGCCAGTGCCCAAAGCCAAAACAAAAAAGGGCGGAAAAGGCAGGCCGGGAACAATACTCAGCAAAAGGAGTATGGCCGCAGTTATGGCTATAACTTTAGGGAAGCTAAGCAACTGCTCAGATAACTCCTCGCCTAAGCTTCTCTTATTACTAGAGCGAGTAACGAGTATACCAGCACCAGTAGATATCAATAAAGCCGGTACTTGCGATACTAACCCGTCCCCTACCGTCAAAAGAGCATAAATCTGAATGGCCTGCTCAATAGGAAGCCCCCGTTGTATCACTCCTATCGCCAATCCTCCTAGTATGTTGATCAAAACTATAACGATGCCGGCGATAGCATCTCCACGCACAAATTTGCTGGCACCATCCATGGATCCGTAAAAATCTGCCTCTTGCTGTAAAGATTTTCGCCTGTTTCTGGCCGTCTCCTCATCAATAAGTCCAGAATTAAAATCAGCATCAATACTCATCTGCTTACCTGGCATAGCATCTAACGTAAACCTGGCGGCCACTTCAGCTACCCGCCCAGCACCACTGGTGATAACTATAAACTGAATTACGGTAATGATTATAAAAATAACAAACCCTACTACATAGTTACCCCCCACTACAAAATTACCAAAAGCAGCTATAACCTCTCCCGCTGCTGCATCACCCAATATCAGGCGAGTTGAAGAAACATTTAAAGACAACCGAAATAAAGTAGCTACCAAGAGCAGAGAAGGAAAAACGGAAAGCTGCAAGATTTCTGTAGTAAACATAGTTAAAAGTAAAATTACCAGGGATAAAGCAATGCTCAATATTAAAAGTATATCCAGTAAAAACGCGGGTATGGGGATAATAATAATCATTATAATAGCAATTATAGCCAGAGCTACCAAGACCTCAGTATTGGCAGCCATCCCTTTAAGCAAACTCTGCCCCCTATCAGAAAACGATGCCATAACTATCCTCTCCTCTTAACCTTTTCACCTCTTAACCTATTAACCTCATAAACCAGAGCTAAAATCTCTGCTACTGCCTGATAAAGCTCTACTGGCACTTCTTCCTCTATCTCCACATGCTGATAAAGAAATCTAGCTACAGGTTTGTTTTCTACAATTGGAACACTATGTTCCTTGGCCACTGCTTTGATGCGAGCTGCCATCAAGGCCGTCCCCTTAGCTACAACTTTAGGGGCAAGGGACTCAGACTCCTCGTATTTTAAAGCCACCGCCAATTCCGTAGGATTTGTTATTACCACCGTTGCCTGAGGAACTTCTTGCATCATACGCTGGCTGGCCATAGCACGCTGTTTTTCTCGCAGTTTTGCCCGAATTAGAGGGTCACCTTCCATCTGTTTAAACTCTTCTTTTACTTCTTGCTTAGTCATACGCATACTTTTCATAAATTCATGTCGCTGGTATAGATAGTCCATAATAGCCAAAGAAATAAGTACGACAGCAACTCTAAGTGTCAAGCTATAAACTTCCTGGCTGAACCTGATAAAAAAATCTCCCGGTAAAGTGTGTAAAAAAGTTAAAAAATGGGAAAAGCGGGACTGCATAAAAAAATAAACAATTAGGGTTACTAAAAAAATCTTTAATACTACTTTAACAAACTCAAATAATGCCCTGGTGGAAACTATTTTTTTGAAACCTTCCAGTGGGTTTAATCTTTTCACTTGAGGAGAAATGCTCTCTGCAGAAAGGATAAAACCAACCTGCACATAATTAATAAATAGACCTGCTGCCAAAACAATAACAAAAATCGGAGACATCAGACGCAAAAACTCCATTATACTTTTGATAGTGATTGCTGAAAAATTAGCAGGAGAAACCGTCTGTAAAAGCCAATCCCCCAGAAATCCTCGCAACATACTCACATGCCAGCGAAAGATAATCTCACCAAATAACATTAACAGGAAAAGCACTGCCAAGAGGTTAACAGCCGAAACCAACTCTGTGCTTTTTACTACCTGCCCTTTTCTTCTGGCTTCCCTTAATCGGTGGGGCGTTGGTTGTTCTGTTTTTTCTCCCTGACTATTAGCTTCACTCATGTTAAACTCACCATAATTCTTATAAGATCACTGTAAAGTTCTTTGAATATATCTTCCAGTACCGGTCCTAGGAAAGGCAATGTCAAATACACAGCTATAAGACCTAAGGAAATTTTTAAAGGCAAGCCCACAATAAAAACCTGCAGCTGAGGAACTGTTTTGGAAACAAGTCCCAGAGAAATATCTGTAATCACAACCACAACTATCGCTGGAGCAGCTATTTGAAAAGCTAGAGCAAAAACACCGTAAAACAGATCTGCCAGAAGAAAAACAGATGCGTCTGTAAAAAACCTGCCGCCACCTACAGGAATAAGTTCATAGCTTTTGCTCAAAGCCAGAAAAAGGTGGTGGTGCCCGTTTATAGTAAGATAATAGACTAACGCTAACAGATAATATAGTTGACCCATTAAAGTAGCCGGACTACCCAGCTGGGGATCAAAAATACTAGCCATTTGCAAGCCCATCAACATATCAATCATTTGACCTGCCATCCTAAAAAGAGAAAAAAACAGCAACACCACAAATCCCAAACCTAAACCAATAAGAGCTTCGTATGCTAAGTAGAAAAAAAACTCTAAATTGCCAGCAGGAAGAAGTTGTACTTCGAAGGGAGCACTTAGAAAGAGCAGATAAGAGACTATAAGTCCAAAAAAAACCTTCAAGAGCTGCGGTATTCCCCGGTAGCTAAGAAAAGGAAATGTGACAAAAAAACTGGTCACCCGGGTAAAAACCAGCAAAAACAGCAACCAATAGCTCAAACTTCTAACCTCTCATTTCTAATTTCTAACTTCGCTCTTCGTCAACTGTCAACTGTCAACTGATTTAACGTATAATATGTAGAATATCCCCAAAGAGACCGGTAGTAAACTCTATCAAGAGATTTAACATCCATGAACCGAAAACAAGCAGACTAACAAACACTGCTATAATTTTGGGCACAAAGGTAAGCGTAGGTTCCTGGATTTGTGTCGTAGCCTGAAAAATGCTTATCATCAAACCTACCAAAAGACTTGTTGCCAAAATAGGAGCAGCAACCAAAATTGTTGTCATGATAGCTTCCCTAGCTAACCCCATAAGAAATTCTTGTGGCAACTAAACTCACCTCTTCTCCTCTAATTCCCTCAACCAAAGCTTTCTACTAAGGACTTAACGACCAAGTGCCAGCCGTCTACCATTATAAATAAAAGCAACTTAAAAGGCAATGAAATCAAAACTGGTGGCAACATAAACATACCCATAGACATAAGAGTTGAAGCTACCACCATGTCAATAACTAAAAAAGGAACGAAGAGCAAGAAACCTATCTGGAAAGCTGTTTTAAGTTCGCTAATCACAAAAGCAGGAATAAGAACCGTCAGGGGAATATCTTCTCGATCCGTAGGTTGATCCATAGCAGCAATATTGACAAAAAGGGCCAAGTCTTTCTCCCTCGTCTGATTAAACATAAAAGACCGCACAGGTGCAGCAGCTTCTACCCAGGCTTCCTCCTGAGTTATCTCATCTGCCAAATAAGGCTGTATCGCTTCCTCGTTAATCTGTATAAAAACAGGACGCATAATAAATATGGTCAGAAAAAGAGCCAGGCCAATAATTATCTGATTAGGAGGGGTATTCTGGGTAGCCAGGGCATTACGCACAAATCCCAACACAATAACAACCCGGGTAAAAGAAGTCATCAACACCAAAAAAGCGGGCACCAGAGAAAGGACGGTAAGTAAAACTAAAAGCTGCAATGACATAACTAACTCTTCAGCCTCTCCTGCTTGACCTATTTCCAAATTAATATCCGGTATAGGCAAAAAAGGTTGGGCCACACAAACTTCAGGATACAGAAGTATAGCTACCATCAAGGTGAGGGAAAAAACTACTATAGTAAAATTTTTTTTACCTTGCATTCTTGTGCCCTTTCTACATTGAAAATAGCTTAGAGGCAATCGCTATCATCTTCTTCTACCTGGTTCTTTGCCAAAGCATCGGCTGTTTTTCTTAAAAAATCAGCTGCTCTGTTTCTGATAGAAAAAACCGCCTTCCTATCCTCTATTTTCTGCAAATAGCTCTTAAAATCCTTTTTTTCAACTTTAAATAAAGAAGTAATCTCCTCAGCAGAAACTTCTGTCAGATATTCGATGCTATTTGTGCTCACTCCCAAAAGGAGATATTTATCTCCTACCTGAACTAAAAAAAGCCAGCTTTTCTGGTTAAGAGCCAACCTCTCCAAAACTTGCAAAGACCCTCTTTGCTGGTAGTAAGCAGGCTGTAGCTTGGTCAGGCCAAATCTTATAACATAAACTGCTACGACCAAAACTAACAATAAAATAATTATAAGTTTGAACATTTCCCAAGCAAAATTCACTAGTTTAGTATCTCCTCTTCTTCTGATTTATCTATTTCTGTTTCCTTCTCCTCATCGAGGGCACTTATGCGTAAAGCAAAACAATCATTTAAAACCACTATTTCTCCTTTAGCCAAAAATTTGTCATTAATCAAAAGTGAAGCATCTTCTCCTGTCAGAGTATTTAAAATTACAACTGAATCTTCTTTCAAATCAAGAAGTTCTCTTATCGTCATTTCTCTTTCACCAAGAACTATTTTAAGTGGGAAGTGCATGTGACCAAGTTTTTCCATATTGCTAACAGAAGAAACCCTCTCAACAACTTCCGTGTTCTCGAGCGGGCTAAAGACAACTTTTCTTGTTTCAGTTTTCGGTTGTTGGTCACCAGTCGCCAATTGTTGGTCACTGGTTTCTTCCGGTAAATCCCTTGAAGAGTCTATACTCTCGTCAGTTTCCTGGTTCATCTTAGATACTAATGCAGCTATTTCTTCAGGAGAAAGAAGGGTTTCCCCCATTTTTTTCACTCCTAACTTTACGTAGTGACTAAGTGACTAAGTCAGCCTACGGCTGTAAGTAAATAAGTAGGAACGAAGTTCGAAAAAGTTCCAGTCCCCGTCCCTCACTTTTCACTTCTCACTTCTCACTTCTCACTTCTCCGTCCCTCGTTCCTCTCTTAACCTCTTATCCTTTTCCTCTTTTCATCTTTTCACCTTTTAACCTTTTAATCTCGTTCCTCATTGAACAACAAACTCTGTGAAAAAAACTTCAAGTACAGGAGACTCCTCTAGGAAATCGTTCAAGGCTTCTTTTATTTCTAGACGAAGATTCTGGACACCTTCTCTCGTAGAAATATCTTCCTTACTTCTAGCTCGCAAAATAGTAATTATCAAATCACGAATTTGTGCCTCTTTTAAGACAAGTTCCTCTGTTAATCTGGCTTCTTGGTAGCCCAAAACCAAAGTTGTCCGCAAAAATCGTCTATGTTCTGATTCAGCTAAATTAACAGTAAACTTAAGCTCAGGAGAGTAAAATTTCACCTGCGGTTCAGGTTCCGAAAGTTCCTCTCCTCTGTCAGCAAGCAAAAAAAACCAAACCGCTGCTCCTGCAATAGCCAAAATTAAAACTATTGCCACGAGAATAATAATTTTCCCTTTACCACCTTTTTTCTTCGCTTTTTCGCCAGCTTCCTGCCCTGTGTTCTCTTTACTAGCTGCTGGGCTCATCTATATCTTCTCCTCCTAAAAAAATATCATTTTCTAAAGTAGAAATAATAATATTTACTCGCCTGTTTTTTGCTCGTCCTTCTACAGTCAGATTAGTAGCAACCGGATGAAATTCACCAAACCCTACCACCATAAAGCGTGTTGGCTCAAGAGCCTTGGCTTCTATTAAATATCTCGCTACAGCTACAGCTCTACCTACTGACAACTCCCAATTAGAAGGGAAAAGAAAAGTATTAATAGGCAAGTTGTCTGTATGTCCCTCTATAATAATCTGGTTGTTTATGCGTCTTAAAGCATCAGCTACATAGCTTAAAGCATGCAAAGATTCTGGTCGCAAATCGGCCTTCTTAGGATCAAAAAGAAGTGCATCTGCAATCTCTAAAACCACTCCTCGCTCTTCCATGCGTACATCCATAACCTCTGCTAAATCTTTCTCTTGAATAAAAGCACGAATAGTCTCATAGACAATAACCATCTCACCAACAGACTCTCGCTTTATATCATCCAATTCTCTTTCAGATGGTTCAATAGCACCTTCAAGAACTCCCTCTGCCCCGAGAAAAGTAACTCGCATGGAAGCCATAACTTCCTCAAATCTATGCTGATCAACTACAGAAAAAGAAAAAAGAAGGATAAAAAAAGCCAGCAACAAAGTCATCATATCGGAAAAAGTAACCATCCATAAAGGAGCACCTTTTTCTCCGCCAGCAGCCTTTGCTCTAGCTTTAGACATTGTCTGTCACCACTTCTTTTCCCCCAGAACCTGATTGTACTCCTTCTTTAGCATCCAGAGCCGCTTTTTCTCTAGGTGAGAGGAAAGCTTTCAGTTTTTCCTGCAAGATACGCGGATTTGTTCCAGCCTGAATAGCGAGAACTCCTTCGACAATAGCCTGTTTCAAAGCAACCTCTGCTTCACTACGAGTAGCCAATTTACCTGCCATAGGAATAAAAACTAGATTAGCAAGCAGTGCTCCATACAAGGTTGTCAGCAAAGCCACGGCCATACCAGGCCCAATAGCCGCCACATCATCCAAATGAGCTAGCATCTGAATCAAGCCAATCAATGTGCCAATCATACCAAAAGCAGGTGCATAGGCTCCCCAAGATCTATAAACTTCCTGCCCCAGTTTATGACGGCTTTCCAGAGAAAAAATCTCTGTCTCCATGATATCTCTAATCAACTCAGGCTCCAGCCCATCAACCACCATTTGCAGGGCCGTTCTCTGGAAGGGATCCGTCATTCCTTCAATATCGTCTTCCAAAGAAAGCAAGCCTTCTCGACGAGCCTTCTGACTCAAATCGCCAAAACTACTAATAATCTCTCCCATGTCATCCGTACCAGAAGTAAAAACATTCTTGGTGATATTAACAACCATCTTCATCTGATCAATTTTAAACCTGATCAGGAGAGCACTAAAAGAACCTCCTACAGTTATTAGAATGCCTGGTATGTTGATAAACATGCCAATCGTGCCGCCTATCATGATAGCCCACAAAAGCAAAATCACACCTAAGGCTATACCACCTACTGTTAAAATATCCAGCTTCATAGACAACACTCCTCCTTTGACGAGTGACTAAGTGACTGAGTGACTAAGTGACTAAGTGACTGAGTGACTGAGTTTTTTGGATTTTTTATTGAGTTATAAAAGGCACTCAGCATTTTATTGACTTC
>CAZIRG010000004.1:0-24851 GCA_964541505.1 uncultured Syntrophomonadaceae bacterium
AGCATTAATAGTTATCCACAACCAAGGTCTTTTTTGATCATACCAGTTACGTAATTTCTTATAAAGGAGGCAAATTATTTTTTATGCAGCAAATTTTAGAAGGTTTGAAAGTTTTGGATTTAACATGTTATTTACCAGGTCCTTTTTGCACTCAACTACTGGCAGATTATGGTGCAAAAGTTATAAAAATCGAGCCTCCTGCAAGCGGAGATCCAATGCGAGAAGTGGGAGGTGTTTCAGACTATTTTGCTAGGTTAAACAGAGGTAAAAAAAGCTTGACCTTAAACCTTAAAAGCTCCCAGGGTAAAGAAATATTCAAAAAACTTGTAAGAAACATTGACATTCTGGTTGAGGGTTTCAGGCCGGAAGTAATGAATAAATTAAATTTAGGTTATAATGACCTTCTGGAGATAAACCCTGATCTTATATACTGTGCTATAACCGGTTATGGGCAGAGCGGTTCATATAAGATGCGAGCTGGACATGATTTAAATTACTTGTCTTTAGCGGGAATACTAGCTATTACCGGCCCTGAAGATGGACCGCCAGTTATTCCGGGAGTTCAAATAGCAGATATTGGAGGAGGGTTGTTGGCTCTTTTTGCTATTATGGCAGCAATTTATTATCGCGAAAAAACAGGTAAAGGTCAATATATTGATATTTCTATGCTGGATGGACTTTTGAGCTGGTTGCCATTAGTAGTTGCTGATTATTTTTCAGGTTGCAAAGTTAATCCGGGTAAGTCAAGTTTAAATGGTAAATTAGCTTGCTATAATGTTTATAAAAGTAAAGATAATAAATATATGTCTTTAGCTGCACTTGAACCAAAGTTCTGGCAGGAATTTTGTACAACTGTGGGGAATAATAAGTTAATACCCAGGCAATATGAACTAAACCAAAAAGAGTTGAAAAAAGAGTTGAAAGAGATTTTTGCGCAAAAAACAAGGCAAGAATGGGAAAGCATATTTGCGGTTAAAGATGCCTGTTGTGAACCTGTGTTGGAATTTGGAGAAAATTTTTCTTTTAAACCTCTTAGAGAGCGGCAAATGGTTTTTGCTTCTGTTTCAGAGGGAAAAGAAATGCATCATTTGGGACTTCCAATAAAATTTTCCTCTGTAGCGCCTGCTAAGCCAGAAACATCATCTCCCAAATTAGGCGAGCATAATAAAAAGATATTAACAGAACTGGGGTTTGATCAAACCAGGATAAATAATCTTAGAGATGAAGGAGTTATTTGACGTATAAAAAAAGATGCTATGAGGTGTTTAATTACACCTGAAGAGGCTTTAGCCAGAAAAAAGGATATTTGCTTTATTGATGTGCGCTCCCCGACAGAGTATCAAAAGGCAGCGATTCCACATGCCATTAATATCCCTTTATTTGATGATTCAGAAAGACATGAATTGGGAATTATTTATAAAGAAAAAGGGGCCGAAGCTGCGCGTATGCGGGGAGTAGAACTTCTTTCTCCTAAGCTACCTTTGTTACTAAAAAAAATTCTAAGAATTTGTCAAAACAGTACTCCGGTGATATACTGTTGGCGAGGAGGAATGAGAAGTGAAACCGTAGTTGCTATGCTACAATTGCTGAAAATTCCTGCTTACCGCTTGACAGGTGGCTATAAAAAATATCGACGGTTTTTGTTTCAGGCTTTAGATAATTATTCTTTGAAACCTGTGATCGTAACTTTACACGGCTTAACTGGGGTTGGCAAAACAAAAATTTTGGACATATTAAAAAAAGAAGGTTGCTATACCCTTGATTTAGAAAGTTTAGCTAACCATCGGGGTTCGGTTTTTGGCAGTTTGGGCTTAGGTGCTCCTCGTAGTCAGAAAAACTTTGAAAGTCTTCTCTGGGAAGAACTGGAAAAAAACAAAACGGCTCCTTATATACTTGTGGAAGGTGAAGGCAAAAAAATTGGTCCTGTTTTTATGCCCAAATTTTTAGTGGAAAAGATGATAGCAGGGCATCATGTGTTGTTGATTGCTTCTTTAGAAGTGCGGATACAACGAATTTTGGAAGAATATATTACTAGAAATGATGCTTGGAATGAAAGTGTGATAAAGGCTTTAAACCATCTTTCCGGGCAGTTGGGTCAGGAAAATATTACAAGGATACAACTTATGTTAAAAAACAATAATATTAAAGATGCGGTAAGAGATTTATGTGTAAATCATTATGATAAGCTGTATAAAGATTCGAAAAGAAATAAAAGAAACTATGCAGCAGTTATTGATGCTGAAAATTTATCAGATGCTTGTATTAATCTAAAAAGTTTTTTGAGCCAAATTACGCAAGAGCAGCAAGGATTCGGTGACAAGAGGTTTGATTAATTTGATTAAATGGAGGCGATAACTATGAATGTTTATGACAAAGCTCACCAATTAGCTAGAGCGCTGCAGGAGAGTGATGTATACGAGGTATACAAAAAATGTAAAGCAGCAGTTAAAAAAGACAGTCAGGCTAAGGAAATGTTAGATGATTACCAGAATTCTATCAAAAAGATACAAGAGAAATATATGACCGGAGAGGAAGTAACTTCTGAAGAGAGAGAGAGAATAGAGAAGAAGAGAAACGTACTTTCTTTAAATCTGCTAGTGAAAGAATTTTTGGAGGCTGAACACAGGTTAGGGACTACTCTTATGGATATCCAAAAAATTATCTCGGATGCCGTTTCTGAGAAAGAATCCTGAACAAACTTCTTATTTTGAGGGGATGCAGAATGCCTGATTGTGATACTAAATCTTACAGAATGACACGCCAGAAAAAAATAATCCTTGCTGTTTTAAAAAATACTCAAATTCATCCTACTGCCGACTGGATCTACGAAGAAGTAAAGAAAGAAATACCTAATATCAGCTTGGGGACTGTTTATCGCAATTTGCGTATTTTAAAAGAAATGGGAGAGATAAGGGAACTTAATTACGGTAGTAGCTACAGCCGCTTCGATGGCAACTCTTCCAATCATTATCATTTCGTATGCACAGAATGTGGTGTTATTTTGGATGTTGCTATGGAAATAGTTGAAGATATAGAGCGGCAAGTAGAAAAGTGCATCTCTGCTAAGGTAGAGTATCACAGAACTGAGTTTTATGGAAAATGTTCTTCATGTCAAAACTCTTTGAATTTGTAAATAGGTAGTAAGCAGGTTTTTTATTTTAGATTGTTGTTTCGTCTAAAAGATTTGCTTCAATATAAAAAGAAAGTATCTCACTGATAGTTATTGCTTTTAAATCAAGTTGATAGTTGTTGTTATCAACTCTTATAATCCTTCCTTCAAGCATGTTGATTAAAATATAAGGGTTTAAAGCCTTTACTTTTTCTCCTACCAGATCTTTTACGACCTCATGTACAGATTGTTCGAGAGAAAGTTCTGCAAAAGTATTCTTTTCTGTTTTTAATTCAACTTTTATTTCTTTTATTATTTCTTCTCCCTTGGATTCCCACTGTTCCTCCAGTTTATTTAGTCTTTCTTTTGTTTCAAAGACCGTTACTTTCAATTGTTCTCTTTCTTGGTAAAGCCCATCCATTTTGACTGCCGAAAAAAGAAAAAAAATGATACTTCCCAGAATAAATCCCAGTATAAAAAAAACGACAGATTTATTGTATTGCACGTTCTTAATCTCCTCCGACTAAGCTCAAGATAATTAAATAGCCGGCATGCGCTCCCCAAAAAGCGCTTAATAATAATAAAATCTGCTTGACAATACTCGTGATTTGCCCGTCAAGAAAACCTACTTCTAGAGCTTTAAGGGCAGGGAAAGTGCCTCCCAGGGCAGCAACTAAACCCCATATCTTAAGTTTCTCTGCTAACTCAACCATAGTATGAAGGGGAGGTTGTTCTGTAATCAAAGTGGAAAGGGAACCGCAAAAAACCCCACCCAGTACTACCCCCAGAGCTATAAGAAAATTTAGTGTTAATGCATTAAGCAGCTGCACTAAAAAATCGCCACCCTTCAGGTTCTAATAATTGTTTATGTTCTAGGTCGAAAAAATATGATCGTATACTCTCTTTAAAATCATTTTTTTACCTTGACAATAGGCTTATTTTTTCATAGTTCAGATTGATTGACATAAACTGTTTGCTGTGCTACAATTACCTGAGTTAGGTAGTACCTGCTTTTGTAACCGCTCGGGACAGGTTTTAAAAACTCTTAAATGAGTACCTGTATTATTCCGGCGAGTCTGAAATGGGAGGTGTTAATGAAATTATGGAAGCCATTATCGAAACTGGAGGCAAGCAGTACAGGGTGACGGAGGGTAGCACTATTATAGTGGAGAAATTATCTCTAGAACAGGATGAGGAAGTGGTTTTTAACCGGGTTTTGGCTGTTAACGATGGAGAAACCTTACAAATAGGGCGGCCGCTGTTGGAAGGTGCCAGGGTAATAGGTAAGATTAAGGAGCACGGCAGAGGAAAGAAAATAATTGTTTTTAAGTTTAAAGCTAAAAAGAATTACCGACGCAAACAGGGACATCGCCAGCCTTTTACCAGGGTAACCATTGAAAAAATTGAATGCTAGTCCGGTAAATTTTAGATTTAGATAAGGAGGTGACTATCTTGGCTCATAAAAAAGGTGTTGGTAGTTCCAGAAACGGGCGAGATAGTAATGCCAAACGGTTAGGCGTGAAGCGTTATGCAGGACAAACTGTTACTGCCGGAAGTATATTGATTCGTCAAAGGGGAACAAAAATACATCCCGGTCTTAATGTTGGCAGAGGTAATGATGATACTTTATTTGCTAAAATTACAGGTGTAGTTTCTTTTGAGCGTATTGGCAAACTGAGAAAGCAGGTTAGCGTTAACCCTCCTCAAGAGGTATTGAGCTAGCAAAAAGACCCGGAAATCCGGGTCTTTTTCTAAAACCATTTTTTATAGTAGAGAAGGTGCTTTGGGATGGCTACAGTAATATCTAACGATTTTTCGCTTATAAAATCATACCAGCAAGTAGATAACAAAATTTACGAAAGAATATTATTTAAAACTCATTTTATACAACTGGGAGAAGATATGATAGAAATTGTTGCTAACTATACGCAAGGTTTTTTGCGTACAGAAGATATTATTTTCATCAGTGATAAGGCACTTGCCAACAGTCAGCAGAGAATCATACGTGTAGAGGATGTTAAGCCTAGTTTTTTTGCTCGTTTTCTCTATAAATTTGTAACTAAATCAGATCGGGGGAGGGGAATAGGTACTCCTCAAAAAATGCAGGTATCGATTGAGCAGGTTGGCTTGTTAAGAATTTTATTTGCTGCTTTTTGCAGCTTTGTTACAAAAATCTTGGGGATAAAAGGGGTATTTTATCGTATTGTGGGTGAGAAGGTGCGTGGTATTGACGGCATGAGTGGTGGACAAGGTGCACCGTATCAGAACTACATAATATTACCTAGCGAAAACCCTTCACAGGTTGCCGACCAAATATTTAAAAAGACTGGCTGTCACGCAGTTATTGCGAATATAAATGATTTTGATGGGTATATTATGGGATGGTCATCAGATAAGCTTAAAGAGTTAAATATCAAAAAAATCCTCCGAGATAATCCTATGGGGCAAGAAAATGCTCAAACTCCTATTGGACTTATTAGGCTTGTTAAGAATAGTTGAAGAATAATTTGTGAAAATAATTTAGGTTGTGGTCAACAAAAGGAAGGGGTTTGCTGGTGGCTAAGAATTATCGAACATGGTTGTATGTTTTTCTCACCGTTTTTTTTATGGTCTCTTTGTTGTCATTTCTTTGTGTTCATATTTTGAAGATTCACTCCTTTTTTCTGCCTCTACTCTCGGGAACTCTTTTGATTGTCTTTTCACTGGCTACTAAAAGAGAAAAGACACCTTTGCACTTTTTATTTAGTAAGGATTTCCAAGATACCGATAGTGTTATTCGGTTTCTACGCCATGAACTTATGAATCAGTTACAAATCATATATTGTCTTGCTCAATTGGGAAAAAAAAGAAGGTTAGAACAAGCTGTTAATTGCCTTGGTGAAAAAACACAGTTTTTTAAAGAAATTATTCGCTTGGAATCCCCAAAATTAATATCCGCCGCCGGAGGCTTACTCTTCTCTGTCTCTGCAGAAATTCCTATGACTTTCGAGATTGCCCCCACATTTTCTGTTCCTGCGACTATGAATAGCAATGCTATTACTCTTATTGACTTGTTGCAGTCCTATCTTCGTTCTTCCTCTTCTAAAAGTGTGGCCATTAGCTTTATTCCAAAGGAAGAATTTAGAAGTGTTTTGGAAATTAATATAATTTCTTCAGCTTCTTGCTATAAATATGGTGATCTGCAAGCATATTTCAAGGAGGAGAAATTGATTCAAACCAGTAATGTTGCTATACAGGAGCAAAGGATAGAGGATGATATTCTTGTAAGATGCAGTATTGCTTTGGAGTAAGTTCTTTGGAAAGGTAACAGTTAAGGTGATGTAATGTTTATAGATAGCGTAAAAATTTTAGTTAAGGGAGGAAGCGGTGGGAACGGTGTTGTTTCCTTTCGCCGGGAGAAATATGTTTCTCATGGTGGTCCTGATGGTGGCGAAGGTGGACGTGGAGGGTCTGTTATTTTAGAGACAGATCGAAATCTAAGAACTCTCCTTGATTTTCGTTATCGCCAACAAATCAAAGCTCCTCGGGGTGCTCATGGTCAAGGGAAAAACTGTAAAGGTAAGGCTGGTAAAGATTTGGTTGTGAAAGTTCCGGTAGGAACACAGATTTATGAAGCAGAAGAAGGAAATCTTTTGGCAGACTTAGTAAAACATGGACAAAGAGTTACTGTAGCTCGGGGAGGACGAGGCGGTATGGGGAATACTCATTTTGCAAATGCTCGTTACCGCGCTCCAAGGATAGCAGAAAAAGGTGAGCCCGGTGAAGAGGTAAATATCTTACTGAAGCTGAAAGTAGTTGCTGACGTAGGCCTTGTTGGATTTCCTAATGCTGGAAAATCCACGCTTTTATCTCGCATTTCACAAGCTAAGCCGAAAATAGCTTCCTATCCTTTCACAACCAGGCAGCCAAATCTTGGAGTGGTACGGTTGGAGGAGGGTATAGATTTTGTGGTGGCAGATATACCTGGTCTGATAGAAGGAGCGCACTTGGGAGTTGGATTAGGGCATGAATTCCTTAAGCATGTAGAACGAACCAAAGTTTTATTACACTTGATTGACATAGCTGCTACTGAAGGCAGAGATCCTCGTAATGATTATCAAAAGATTAAAGAGGAGCTTTTTAAGTATAGTTCTGACTTGGCTCAAAAACCCCAAATAGTTGTAGCCAATAAATGCGATCTTCCTGGGGCAATTGAAAACCTAGCTGCCTTGCAAGAATTATTAGATAAGGAGAAGGTTTATCTGATATCAGCTGTTACCGGTGAGGGAGTAAAAGAGCTTCTTTACCGAGCAGCAAAATTGCTTCAAGATACAGTGGCAAAAGAGAAAATTATTTCTCCGGCGGAAGAAGTTGTCCATATCAAATATACAGTGCCGGAAAAAGGATTTACTGTTCAAAAAGAAGAAGGGATATTTATTGTTAAAGGGCGTGGTCTTGAAAAGTTGATAGCTATGACAAATATTGAGAATTATGAGGCTTTGCAGAGGCTGCAGAGAGTTTTTAATAAAGCAGGTCTGGAAAAAGAATTGAAAAAACAAGGCATCAAATCAGGGGATACTGTGCGTGTGGGTGGCTATGAGTTCGAGTATAAGGAGTTATTTTAAATGCTACAGCTTAAAGTAGGAGAAAACATAAATAGGGTTGGCATAATGGGGGGAACTTTTGATCCCATTCATATAGGACATCTGGTTACAGCAGAAGAAGCTCGCCAGCAGTTTAATTTGGATTATGTAGTTTTTGTACCAGCAGGAAACCCGCCGCATAAAAAAGGGCAAACTGTAAGTAATCCAGAGCATCGTTACCTGATGACTGTTTTGGCTGTAATCGCTAATCCTTACTTTACTGTTTCTCGTGTTGAAATTGAGCGTTTCTCGGAAGGCCCTACCTACACCATTAATACTATTAACTGGTTTAATGAGTTGTATAAGAATAAGGTTAGTCTTTATTTTATCTCTGGAGCTGATGCTATTTTAGATATTTTGACTTGGAAGGACTATCCTTTACTTTTAAACTCTTGCCATTTTATTGCTGCTTCTAGACCAGGGTACAATCTCTCTTGCATTCAAGAAACTATCGGCCAAACATATCCCTCTATTCTGAAAAGGGTTCATTTGTTGGAGATCCCGGCTATGGCTATTTCTTCTACTGCTATCCGTGACCGGGTACGAGAAAGCAAAACAATAAAGTATCTTACTCCGGAACCTGTGGAGCATTATATAATAAAAAATAATTTATGGAAATAAATGAAGATGAAGATTAGATGGTTTGAAGATAAGGCAACTAACTGTGAACTGATAACCTGAGTATAGCTATAAAAATGTATAAATTCACTATCTTTTTCTTATAATATGTTATAAGAAAGGAGATGGGCTAATTCTGTTACTATAAGATTACAAGGAGGTGTTTTAGCTAGAGATGACAAAAACTTTATATGTTGGCAATCTTCCTTGGAATATTACGGAAGAAGAACTAAAATCTGTCTTTGCCGATCATGGTGGGGTAATTGATTGTAGGATAATAACAGAAAGAGAAACAGGTCGATCAAAAGGATATGGTTTTGTAGAAGTGACTAACGAAAACCTAGACAATCTTGTTTCTACCTTAAATGGAACAGAGATAAGCGGCAGAAAAATTGTAGTAAATGAAGCAAAACCAAAAGAAAACTAAAAGGCAACATATGTTGCCTTTTTTCGGTTAAAAAAGTTTGCAAAGTTTATTGACAGTACACTTATGAGAGAAGGAAACTAAACTTACTGTGTCGAATATAGGAGAATGACTATAGAAAAAATGGATACAGTAATTCTAAAGTTTTTACAACTCAGAGTATCGAAAGAGCTTTTTGAACATTCGTTGAGGGTCGGTCAGACGGCATCTCTGCTAGCACGAAAACAGGGTGTTTCTGAGCAAAAAGCTACTTTAGCCGGTTTATTGCATGATTGTGCACGAGAACTAGATTCTCGTGCTCTTCTGACGGAAGCAAAGTCTTTTGGCTTGCCTGTAGATTCTTTTCTCCAGCAAAACCCATTGTTGCTGCATGGTTCTGTAGGAGCTTCTTTAATAAAAAGAGATTTAGGAATTACGAATGGAGAAGTTTTAGAAGCTGTGGCCTGCCATACTTGTGGCAAAAAAAATATGGGTATTCTGGCTCGTATTATCTATGTGGCAGATATGATCGAACCTTCTCGTGATTTCCCGGAGGTAGAAGGGTTACGTCGATTAGTAGAGAGAAATTTTCAAGAAGGAATGCTGAAGGCTGTAGAAATAGCTATAAATCGTGTGCTAAAAAGAAGGCTTTTTTTTAATCCTGTTACTGTTGATTTTTGGAATGATCTTTTACACGAGGAGAAAGAAAAAAGGAGAGATTAAAGTTGAGACGTTATCCTCTTGCCTATAGTAGATCTAGTCGTCTGCGCTTACGAAAAAAGAAAATAGTTTTTTTCTTTTTATTGGCGGTTGTTGTTATTATAATCGGTATAGGCTTTAATACAATAACTGTTTTTAATAGTATTACTAATCAGGATAAATGGGCGACTAATTTAACTGCTGGGGTTAAGAATTCTCCACGGATAAATTATTTGTGTTTGCTGTTACAAAAAAAACCTGATAACATGGAATTACAGCTTGTTTATTTTCTTAGCAACCATGAAACAAGCTCTTATGCTCTTGTTTTGCCCAGCAACATTTTGATTCAGGAAGAAACAACTTTAGCTGATGCTTATGTTACTAGTGGAACTTCAGGGGTGATAAATGGTTTGATAAGACTTCTAGGTGAACCTGTGCATTATTATATAACCCTGGATTCTTATAACCTATTTTCTAATTTAAAAAAAATACAAAAGTTGGAAAGCCCTTTGCCGGGACAATTTTTTTCTCCGACGACAGAAGAAGAAAAACAAATCTTCATTGCGGAAATATCTAAGCGTGAGCGAGAAGTACTTGCCTTTATTAAGGAATTGGCAGAGGTTACTCCTTTTTGGCGTTGGCCTTCTCTCGTACGGGAGAGTTTACCTTTTATGGAAACTAACCTTACATGGCGACAGATAAGTATTTTGTTGGATGGGAGTAAAAAATTTGCACTACCGAGTAATTGGCAGGTTGATTTTCTTCCTGGGAAGTGGGTCATCTCTAATGTCGTTGATAATAAATTTTCTCATTTTCTTGTGGACAAAATGTCTTTGAGTTTTTTCTTTGACTTTTTAAGTGGTAAAACTGTTGTAGTGCCAAGAGAACAGATTACGATTGAAGTCTTAAACGGTAGTGGTTTTGCAGGCGTTGCCAGCCAGGCAGCACACTTTTTAAGGGAGGCAGGATTTAGGGTAACGAGGATTGATAATGCTGACCATTTTGATTATCTGCAAACACAGGTTATTAGTCGTCAGGAAAATATGAGTCCGGCTAAAGATATAGCTGTTAATTTACAAGGAGCTGATTTATTGCAAGAGATAGAGCCTTTTTCAGAAGTTATGGTTACAGTTATTATCGGTCAGAATTTTGGAAATTAGAAAAGAGAAGCAAAAAATGGCAAGTTAGAAATTGGAAAGAAGGTGTATGATTGACATTAACCGCAAAGAATAAAGCTATTATGGCAGTACATATTGCTCAAGAAAAAAAAGGTGTTAATATAAAAGTCATAGAAATTGGTAAAGTTTCTTTGATTGCGGATTATTTTATCATCCTAAGCAGCACATCAAAGCGCCATGCACAAGCTCTGGCAGAGTTTATTTTATTGAAATTTAAAAAGAAAGGTATAGATCCATTAACCCAGGTAGGACAGAAAGAAGGTCGCTGGATTCTACTAGATTTTGGAGACGTAGTAGTACATGTTTTTCAGGAAGAGGATCGTAAATTTTATAATCTTGAAAGGCTCTGGGCACATGCCCCGGAAGTTATTTTAGAGATTGGAAGTTGTAAGGCCTTCGGTGGTTAGACGCCTAGGAGGTGTCTAGCGAGTTTTGACAATGGCGACAGCCGGTGAGACTTCCAGTGAATGTTCGTGTAGTCCGAGGAATACGAGGACAAACGAGTTCGAAAGGAAGGAAGTCCGAGCAAGATTGGAGATTAGACAGGGGGAAATGGGAAATAGTTAACTGTTAGACGGAGAGATTGGAAACTAGGATCAAATGCGCAGCTTGAAAGCTGGAAGCGGGGTATGAGTTCGAGGAATATGAGGACTAGAGGTTGTATGTGAGAAGTAAGAAGTGGGAGGAAGAGTAGTGCATAAATATAATCCTAAAGAAATAGAACAGAAATGGCAGAACTATTGGCAGAGAAATAGTTTCTTTAAATCCAGAGCGGATAAGGATCGCAAAAAATTTTACTGTCTGGAGATGTTTCCCTATCCATCTGGCAAGCTGCATATGGGACATATGCGAGTATACTCTATTGGAGATGTTTTAGCTCGCTTTTTAGCGATGCGAGGATATAACGTTTTGCACCCTATGGGTTGGGATGCTTTTGGACTACCGGCAGAAAATGCTGCCATTGAACGGGGAGTACATCCTTCTGACTGGACATCTTCCAATATAGAAGAAATGAAGAAGCAACAGAAAGCATTGGGATTGAGTTATGATTGGGAAAGAGAAATTGCCACCTGTGATCCTGATTATTATCATTGGAGCCAATGGCTTTTTCTCCTTCTATACAAACAGGGGTTGGCCTATCGTAAAAAAGCTTCTGTCAACTGGTGTTCTGATTGTCAGACTGTTTTAGCTAATGAACAGGTAGAGGATGGTGCCTGTTGGCGTTGTGGTTCTTCTGTGACCAAACGAGATCTGGAGCAATGGTTTCTAAAAATTACTGCTTATGCAGACAGGCTTTTAGAAGATTTAACCTTACTTGATGGCTGGCCTGAACGAGTAAAAACTATGCAGCAAAATTGGATTGGACGTAGTGAGGGCACAGAAATAAAGTTTTCTATCAAGGGCTTAAAAGAAAAAATCTCTGTTTTTACTACCCGGGCAGATACTGTATTTGGGGTTACCTATATAGTTTTGGCTCCAGAGCATCCGTTAGTAGAAAAAATAATCAGTGGTACTTCCACTCAAGAGAAGGTTAGAAATTTTATAGAGAGGGTAAAAAGATTAAACGAGAGAAGCCGTACGACCACCGAGATAGAAAAAGAAGGTGTTTTTACAGGAGGTTGGGCTATTAATCCGTTGAACGGCTCAGAAGTTCCTATTCTTGTAGGTAACTATGTTTTGATGACTTATGGCACAGGAGCTGTCATGGGAGTTCCTGCGCATGATCAGCGAGATTTTCTTTTTGCCGCCAAATACGATTTACCTGTAAAGTTAGTTGTTTTACCTGCAGATAATAAAAAGTTAATAACCGAAAACATGACAGAGGCTTTTGAAGAATATGGTGTTTTAACAGATTCAGGTAACTTTAGCGGTATGTCCAGTAAGAAAGCTATTCAAAATATAACCTCGTACCTTAAAGACACCGAACAAGGCGATTTTCAAATTACCTATCGCTTGCGAGATTGGCTTATTTCTCGCCAGCGTTACTGGGGAGCGCCTATTCCGATTATTTACTGTGAGAAATGTGGTGTTTTGCCTGTGCCGGAGGAGCAGCTTCCCGTGGAGTTACCTTATGATGTGCAGTTTAAAGAAGGTGGTGGTTCTCCCTTGGCTACACATAAAGGATTCTTAGAAACTTCTTGCCCGGTATGTGGTGGAGTTGCCAAGCGAGAAACAGATACTATGGATACTTTTATTTGCTCTTCTTGGTATTTTTTGCGCTATTGCAGTCCTGATTACCAAAAAGCTCCTTTTGCCGGAAAAGATGTAGATTCTTGGATGCCTGTCGACCAGTATATCGGGGGGATAGAACATGCTATATTGCATCTCCTCTACGCTCGTTTCTTTACGAAGGTTTTATATGATGCTGGCTTACTGAGAGTAAAAGAACCTTTTACACATCTTTTGGCTCAAGGTATGGTCAATAAAGACGGTGTCAAAATGTCTAAATCGAAGGGCAATGTAGTTACACCGGATGAAATAATAGAAAAATATGGCGCAGATACGGGACGCCTTTTTATCCTTTTTGCTTCCCCGCCTGAAAAAGCTTTGGACTGGAATGAGCAGGGCGTAGAAGGGTGTTATAGGTTTTTAAAGAGGGTTTGGCGTTTAGTGCATGATTATAGCTATCTTTTTGAGGATAGTCAGGTAGAAAGTAGCAGCAAAAAACAAGAACCCTCAGAAAAAAAACTTATATTTGCTGTGCATGTAGCATTAAAAAAAGTAACGGAGGATATAGAAAAAAGATTCAATTTTAATACTGCTATAAGTGCGATTATGGAATTGGTTAACTCTCTTTATGCCTATGTTAACGAAAAAGATAACCCGGATCCGTCTTTACTAAAAGAATCTTTTAAACAGCTACTTCTTATGTTGGCTCCTTTTGCCCCTCATATGACAGAAGAATTGTGGCAAAAAATAGGAGAAAAAACAAGCATTCATTTGATGCCGTGGTCGGAATATGATCCCTCAGCTCTGGAAGTTACGGAAGTGGAAGTGGTAGTTCAGATTAATGGTAAAGTACGGGGACGTATTAATGTTCCTGCCGGCACGACAGAAAAAGAACTGTTAACTTTTGCTCGTAGAGAAAGCAAAGTGCAAAAATATCTAGCGGATGGTGAGATCCGCAAAATTATCACTGTACCTGACAAGCTGTTAAATTTAGTAGTTAAATAAAGCTTATACGAGATTAAAAGGTGAAGAGGGAAACGAGGAAAAACCTCTTTTAACCTCTTAGAAAGGCTGGATAGAGCGGTGGAGGTTAATCGCAAGAAAGACATTGCAGGAATAATGGTTTTGCTCTTGATTATAGGGTCTATTGTCGTGTATCGCTGGTATACTAACACCTTTTTCCTTCCTTCGTCTTTACCAGAAATCACAGAAAAAGAAATAGGAGATACAGTTGCAGATAAGGAAGAGCCTGTAGCTATAATGGTTCATGTGGCTGGAGCGGTAAAGAATCCTGGGGTCTATTCTCTTTTGTCGAACTCTAGGGCTTTTGATGCTGTTGCAGCCGCCGGTGGTTCTCTCCCTGAAGCCGATGAACATGCATTTAACCTAGCCCAACCTCTCTATGACGGTCAGAGGATAGCAATCCCTTTTAAAGTGGGAGTAGTTTTGCCAGACGGCGTTTCCGCTGTTCCCCTTTGTACTCGTATAAATATCAATACAGCTTCAGCTTCAGAGTTAGAAACCTTGCCCGGCATTGGTCCTGCCCGGGCAGCAGATATTATAAAATATCGAGAACAGCACGGGTTTTTTAAGGATATAGAGGAACTAGTTGAGATTCCAGGTATAGGACCTAAAACTTTGGAAAATTTACGAGATCACATAACCATTTATTAGTAGACTTTCATGCCACTATCGTGGCACCATCAGAAGAATGAAAATAATTAAGTGTTTTCAGGGTAGCGAGTAAGAGATTAAGAGGTCAAGAGACTAAGAGATTAAAAGGTATTATTTAGAGGTTAGAGATTAGAGGTTAGAAATTGGAAGTTAGACGGGATCGGCTGTCGCCTTCGTCAGGACTAGTAAGCCCTCCACCGGAGGCCTTACTACCTCCAACTTCTAATTCAGGAGGAGTGATTAAATGCTGAGAGTTGGTATTGTTGGTGCTACTGGATATGCAGGTAAAGAACTGGTACGGATTCTCCTGCGACATTCCAAAGTACAAATAACTACTATTACTTCCGAAAGCTATGCCGGAAGTTCTTTTGGGGCTGTTTATCCAGAATTTAGAGGTTTATTTGACTATGTTTTAAGCAGATTTGATCAGGAAGAATTAAAAGCAAAAACAGATTTAGTGTTTTCTGCTTTACCTCATGGTCTTTCGCAAGAAAAAGTGCCGCTAATGCTTTCTGCTGTGGAAAAAGTTATTGATTTGAGCGGTGATTTTCGCTTAAGCGATGCCAGTCTCTACGAGGAGTGGTATGGATACAAACACCAAGCAAAAGAATTGTTGGCAGATAGTGTCTATGGCTTACCAGAATTAAACAAGGAAAAGATTAAAACAGCAAAGCTGATAGCTAACCCAGGTTGCTATCCGACGGCTGCTCTGCTGGCTTTATTACCTGCTCTAAAAAACAAATTGATAGATTTGACGTCTATTATTATTGATGCCAAATCCGGTGTATCAGGTGCCGGTCGCACAGCAAAGATTTCTTTTCATTTTCCGGAATGTAACGAAAATCTTAAAGCTTACCGGCTTGGTAAGCATCAGCATGTACCGGAAATTGAAGAACAAGCCACTATAATGGCGGGAGAGAATATAATTCTTAACTTTACCCCGCATTTGATACCAATGACGAGAGGTATTTTGAATACTATTTATTTAAGGTTGACAGAGAATATTAATCAAGATAAGATATTTTCGTTATATAGTGAGTACTACAGTAAGGAAAGTTTTGTCAGAATACTCTTCCCTCCAGAACTGCCGGAAACGCGTTATGTGACAGGAACAAATTTTTGCGATATTTCTTTGAGACTCGATATCAGAAACAACATGCTTATTGTTGTTTCAGTTATTGATAACCTGGTAAAGGGAGCAGCCGGGCAGGCCGTTCAAAACATGAATATTCTACAGGGATGGCCAGAAGAAGAAGGATTGATTTTGTGAAGAAGAAAGGAAGAAATTGTCATGCGAGAAATTAGAGGAGGAATTACAGCTGTACCGGGTTTTTTAGCAGCTGGTATCTCTGCTGGCATTAAAAAAAACGGGGACAGAGATTTAGCTCTTATTTATTCCTCTGAACCAGCTTTGGCGGCAGGAGTTTTTACTTCTAACAGATTTGCAGCAGCTCCTGTTTTAGTTAGCAGAGAACATTTAGAAGCAGATTTACACAGAGCTATAGTTATAAACAGTGGTTGTGCTAATGCCTGCACCGGGGAAAAAGGCATTAAGGATGCAGAGAAGATGACTTTAGCAACTGCGAAAGTTTTGAACCTGAAAAATAACAGAGAAGTTCTGGTAGCTTCTACTGGAGTGATTGGTGAATATTTACCCATGCCTAAAATAGAAGCAGGAATTGAGCAGGTAGCAAATTATTTGACTAAAGAGGGTGCGGGCGAGGCAGCAGAAGCAATCATGACTACAGATACAAAAACCAAAGAATTTGCTTGTTGTGTGGAAATAGAGAGAAAAACTGTCGCTTTGGGAGGTATGGCTAAAGGTTCTGGCATGATTCATCCAGATATGGCGACTATGCTTGCTTTTATCACTACTGATTTAAAGATAGAAGCTTCTCTCCTGCAGGAAGCATTACAAACCGCTGTAGATATTTCTTTTAATATGATTACTGTTGATGGAGATACCAGCACCAATGATACAGTTATAATTATGGCAAATGGCAAAGCCGCTAACTCTCTAATAAAAGATAAAAATGAAGCTTACTTTATTTTTTTAAAATCTTTGATCGCTCTTTGCACAGAATTGGCTAAAATGATAGTGCTAGACGGTGAGGGAGCCACTAAATTTATCGAGGTAAAAATTGTAAAATGTCCGGATTTTCACACAGGTAAAATTTTAGGCAGAAGTATTTTAACCTCAAATTTAGTTAAGACTGCTTTTTTTGGTGAAGATGCCAATTGGGGAAGAATAGTTACCGCAATGGGCAATAGTGGAGCTAAGTTTTTGCCGGAAAAAGTTGATATTTACCTTGGTGATATGCAAGTAACGGCTAACGGCAGAGGAATTATCTTTGACGAAAAAAAAGCAAAAACAATATTGACAAAAGATGAGATTCTTCTTACCGTAAATCTTAATAGTGGAGAACAGCAAGTAATTACCTGGGGGTGCGATTTAAGTCACGAATATATAACTATAAATGGGAGTTACAGAAGTTAAAGAGGTGGGTAATATGCAAAAACTAATTGCTAAGGCAGAGATTTTGATTGAATCTTTACCTTATATTAAAAAATTTTCCGGCAAAACCTTTGTTATAAAATATGGTGGTCAGGCCATGGTTAGTGATGCCTTGAAAAAATCTGTTATATTAGATATTATCCTTCTAAAATATATTGGCATAAATCCGGTTATAGTGCATGGAGGGGGAAAAGAAGTAACCACTTTTATGACTCGCTTAGGACTTAAATCGAAGTTTGTCCAAGGTCTGAGGGTAACAGATAAAGAAACCATGGAAATAGCTGAAATGGTACTGTCAGGTAAAATCAATAAAGAAATTGTTAGCATTTTCAACTCCCAAGGAGGAAAAGCAATAGGATTGAGTGGTAAGGACAGTAATCTTTTTGTAGGCAAAAAACATGCTCCCCTTAAACTTGAAAGTCAAGGAGAGGAAAGTAATCTTGATTTAGGATTTGTTGGCGAGATAACTAAGGTTACTCCGGATGTAGTTTCTGTTCTCAGCCAGCAGGATTATATTCCGGTCATTTCTTCTATTGGTATAACCCTCGAACATGAAACTCTTAATATTAATGCCGACCATGCTGCCGGATATCTGGCAGTAGCTCTGCAAGCAGAAAAACTTTTAATTTTAACTGATGTCGAAGGAATTTTTTTGCAGGCTCAAGATAAAACTTCCTTTTTATCTTCTTTGTCTGAAAAACAAGCTTTGCAGCTAATAAAAGATGGGAAAATAAGTGATGGTATGATACCAAAAGTGGAAGCATGTTTAAAGGCTGTTGCCGGGCAGGTAGGCAGTGCCCATATTATTGATGGGCGCTTACCTCATTCCATATTACTGGAAATTTTTACAGATAAGGGGATTGGCACTATGGTAACACCATGATCCTGACTCATTCACAAAGAAAGGTGATGGAAATATATGTCTAGAGTTGTTTTAGCTTATTCAGGAGGTTTAGATACCTCAGTTGCTATCCAATGGATAAAAGAAAATAAGGGATTAGAAGTAATTGCCATGGCTGCTGATGTCGGTCAAGAAGAAGAATTGGATACTTTAGAAGAAAAAGCACTTGCCAGTGGTGCCAGCAAAATTTATATTGAAGATGTTAAGGAAGAATTTATAACTGATTTTATTTTCCCAACTTTGAAAGCAGGGGCACTATATCAGGGTAAATACCTTTTGGGAACGGCTATGGCTCGTCCAATTATAGCCAAAAGATTAGTTGAAATTGCCGCCAAGGAAGGTGCCGAGTATATTGCACATGGAGCTACAGGTAAAGGAAATGATCAAGTTCGTTTTGAATTGACAGCTAAAGCTTTGAATCCCGATTTAAAAGTTATTGCCCCTTGGCGTGAATGGGAAATTTCTTCTCGTCAAGATGCTATTGAGTATGCTCGAAAGCATAATATAAATCTAACGGTTTCCAAAAAAAAGCCTTATAGTATGGACAGAAATATTTGGCATATAAGCTATGAGGGGGGGATTTTGGAAGACCCTGATCAAGAACCAGATGAGGATATGTTTCTTTTGACACAAAATCCAGAAAAGGCGCCAGATGAACCTGCGTATGTAGAAATTGGTTTTGTGGCTGGGGTTCCGATTAAAATAGCAGGAGAGTTGCTTTCTCCCATTGCCCTTTTAACAAAGCTCAACAAACTGGCCGCAGAACACGGTGTGGGTAGAGTCGACTTGGTAGAAGATAGGATGGTAGGAATGAAATCCAGAGGAATCTACGAAACTCCTGGCGGCACTCTTCTTTATTTGGCCCATCGGGAACTGGAAAACTTAACTCTGGACAGGGACACGCAGAGTTACAAAGAAATATTAGCTATTAAATATGCTCAATTGGTTTATGATGGTCTTTGGTACACTACTTTGCGAGAATCTTTAGATGCATTTGTAGATAAAACGCAAGGCTATGTTACAGGCTCCATTACCTTGAAGCTTTTTAAAGGCTCTGTTTCTATTGCGGGGCGTAAAGCTGATCGCTCTTTGTATCTGGAAGATTTAGCAACTTTTGAGGCTGATGTCCTCTATGATCAGAAAGATGCAGCTGGTTTTATTAATTTGTTTGGATTACCTCTGCAAGTCAGGGGTATGTTGAATAAAAGGAGAAAAGAAAACTAGGATAAGAAGACAAGAGAAGAATAAGGAGACGAGGGGACAAGAGGACGAGGAGGAAAAAAGAATGAAACTATGGGGAGGCAGATTTAAAAAGGAAACAAACAGTTTGGCAGAAGAATTTGTTGCTTCTGTTTTCTTTGATTATGAATTGGCTGCTGAAGACATTCAGGGCAGTATAGCTCATACCAAAATGTTACGTAAAGCAAAGATATTGACAGAGGCAGAAGAAAAAAAAATCATAGCAGGTCTGGAGAGCATCGCAGGGGAAATCAAAGAAGGAACTTTTGAATTTAAAGTTGAACTGGAAGATGTGCATATGAACATTGAAAAGCGGCTTAGTGAAAAAATAGGTTCTCTGGGAGGAAAACTGCACACAGCCAGAAGTAGGAATGATCAGGTAGCTTTAGATATGCATCTTTTTCTGAAAAAAGAGAACCGCCAACTAGTTGCGTTGCTGCAAGACTTGCAGGAAACTCTTCTTTTATTGGCGGAAAAATATTTTGGGGTCATATTCCCAGGTTATACTCATTTACAGCGAGCCCAACCGATACTTTTTTCGCATCACCTGCTGGCCTATTTCTGGATGTTCCAGAGAGATCGAGAACGACTAACTGAGCAATATAAAAGGTGTGACCTTATGCCTCTTGGGACCGGAGCTTTAGCCGGGACGACCTTTCCTATTGACCGTGCCGAATTAGCTCATGAATTGGGATTTTCTTCTTTATATGAAAATAGTATGGATGCTGTTAGCGATCGAGATTACATTTTGGAGTTTTTGGCAGGAGCAGCCATTATTATGATGCATCTAAGTCGCTTAAGCGAGGAGATTATTCTTTGGTCTTCACAAGAGTTTGGTTTTATTGAACTTGATGATTCTTTTACTACCGGAAGTAGCATAATGCCACAGAAAAAAAACCCTGATGTAGCAGAACTGGTACGAGGGAAAACTGGTCGTGTCTACGGTCACCTTATTTCCTTACTTACAGTTTTAAAAGGTTTGCCACTAGCTTATAATAAGGATTTACAGGAGGATAAGGAAGGGCTTTTTGATTCTCTGGCTACAGTCAAAAATTCACTAAGCATTTTTTCAGCTATGTTAAAAACAATGCAGGTTAATAAAGGAAATATGTACAAGGCAGTTTCTAAAGATTTTTCTGCGGCTACTGATTTAGCGGACTACCTGGTAAAGGAAACAAAAATACCTTTTCGGGAAGCGCATGAAATAGTAGGGAAAATGGTAGCTTATTGTCTGGATAAGAAAAAATATTTGCTAGATCTGACTATAGAAGAGATGCAGCAATTTCATTCATCTTTAAATTCTGGCGTAAAAAAATTGCTTCAGCCGGAAGGAGTAATAAACGCCAGAAATTCTCGTGGTGGGACAGCCCCTGCGGCCGTCAAAGAGCAGCTGCAAAAGGCGAAAGAGATTTTGTGTAAGTAAAAATCTAGTTACTTGGCTTACGGAAGCTGAGCAGTTAAAAATAAGCAAAAAAAGGCTGGTGAAGATGCTTATGGAGATATTGACAGATAGACAGATGCAGCAGGTAGATAGAAGAGCAATAGAAGAGCTAAAAATTCCCGGACTACTTCTCATGGAAAACGCTGGCATCAGAGTTTTCCATGAAATTGCCGCTGCAGCTTCGTTGCTGGGCAAGAAAATTGTGGTCGCTTGTGGCGGTGGTAATAATGGGGGTGATGGATTTGTTATTGCTCGGCATTTGGCAGCTGCCGGAGCCAAGGTAACGGTTCTGGCACTGGCTCCTAGGGAGAAATATAGGGGCGATGCTGTTATTAACTTAAATTTATTAGATTACACATCACTTAATTTTGATTTTATATTGGAAAAAGCAGATCTATCTAGAGTAGATTTTTATTTAGAAGGTGCATCTTTGGTGGTAGATTCTTTGTTGGGAACAGGTCTCAACAAAGAAGTTCGTGGGTTATATAAAGAAGTTATAGATAAAATCAATCTTTTCCCTGGAGAAATTATAGCCACAGATATACCTTCAGGCATCAATGCCAGCACGGGAGCAGTAATGGGAGTAGCTGTCAAAGCCTCTTTGACAGTAACTTTTGCTTTCCCTAAAAGAGGGCTTTTTCTCTATCCCGGCAGAAAATATTGTGGTAAAATAAAGGTAGCAGATATTTTTATTCCCTCTTTTTTAGGAGAAGAAGAAGGATCCGGCGTGGTATTGCTAACCAAAGAGAAAGCACTTGCTATGCTGCCGCAAAGACAAGGAAACAATCATAAAGGAGATTATGGACGAGTTCTTATCCTAGCTGGTGCCCCGGGTTATACGGGGGCCGCTTTTCTGACCTCCATGACTGCCCAGAGGGCAGGAGCAGGATTAGTTACCCTAGGCATTCCGGCAGGGTTGCATAGTATTATGGAAACTCTTTTAACAGAGGTGATGACAGTTTCTTTACCAGAGACTCCTAAGGGGGGACTTTCCGCCCAGTCTCCGGAAATAATGAAAAGTTATTTAAAGAAAAGTGATGTTCTGGCTATCGGTCCTGGTTTAGGCACGGAAAAGGATATTCGGGAAATTTTATTGTCTTTACTAACTAGCTACACCTCTCCCATGGTTATAGATGCAGATGGACTCAATGCTATAGTTCCTACTCCGGAGGTTCTGAGACAACCCAGTTTACCACCTGTTTTAACCCCTCATCTTGGAGAAATGTCTCGACTGACAGGTCTTTCGATTACAGAAATCAAAAAAAACCCTTTAGAGTTAGCCAGAGAAATGTCTGAAAAGTGGCGAGTTGTTTTGGTACTAAAAGGAGCGCCTACAATAGTAGCTTTGCCTAGAGGGGTAGTCTACGTCAATACTACCGGTAATGAAGGGATGGCTACAGGGGGAACAGGAGATGTACTTACCGGACTAATAGCCGGACTTATTGCGCAAGGAGCTCATCCGGAAAAAGCGGCTGTATCTGCAGTATATTTGCACGGTTTGGCAGGAGATATAGCTGCAGAAAAACTGGGTAAACGAGGCTTAGTTGCTTCTGATGTTATGAACATGATACCGGAAGCGTTTTTGAGGATAGAGAAGATTTAAAAGGAAGGTGTGTTATGGCGCGAAAAAAATGTGTTAAAGTAGGTCTTTTGGGGTTAGGGACGGTCGGTAGCGGTGTGCTGAAAATATTAACTCGAAATCAGCAGCTTATCAGGGATAAAACAGGTAGTGAAGTGCTGGTTAAAACAGTTTTGGTTAGAGATGTAAATCGTTCTTATCCCTTTAATTTAAAAGGCATAAAAGTTACCAATGAAATTGATAATATTCTAAATGATCCCGAGATTGACTTGGTAGTAGAGGTTATGGGTGGGGTGAATAAACCTCAGGAATATATCGAAAGGTCTTTGAAACAAGGTAAATTTGTAGTTACAGCGAACAAGGATTTGATGGCCCAAAAAGGAATAGAACTTTTACAGCTTGCCAAAAAGAATAATAAAAATATATATTACGAAGCCAGTGTAGGAGGAGGAATTCCTCTAATTCGCCCCTTAAAGCACTGCTTGGCTGCCAACAGGATTAAAAAAATTATGGGCATTATAAATGGTACAACCAATTATATTCTAACCCAAATGACTTTAAATCAAAAAGAATTTGCGGTAGCTTTAAAAGAAGCCCAAGAAAAAGAGTTTGCTGAGCATGACCCTTCTTCGGATTTAGAGGGGAAAGACGCTGCTTTTAAATTAACCATTTTGGCTGCTAATGCTTTTCATAGTAAGGTAGGCATTAATGATATTTATACAGAAGGTATTAGCGAGATTAAGCTGCGTGATATCCGTTATGCTGAGGAACTAGGCTACGTAGTAAAACTTTTGGCTGTAGGAGAAGAAATAGAGAAAGGGCTATCCCTGAGGGTACATCCTGCGCTAATTCCCAAAACTCATCCTCTAGCAGGAGTATACAATGAGTTTAATGCTGTTTTTGTGGAAGGTGATGCCGTAGGAGAAGTCATGTTTTATGGACGTGGGGCCGGTTCTCTTCCTACCGGAAGCGCTGTGGTTGCTGATATTATAGAAGTAGTACGAAATATTAATCATCAGATTGATAATGGGATTGTAGAAATTGATTTTATCAGGAAAAATGTAATTCCTATGGAAGAGAAAATTTCACGTTTTTATTTAAGACTTAAAGCTAAAGACCAGCCAGGAGTTTTTGCTGATCTAGCTACTTCCTTTGGAAAAACAGGAGTTAGTTTAGATATGATCATACAAAAAAGAAGTGAAAAAGATATAGCAGAAATTGTTTTGGTTACACACCATGTGTTGGAAAAACTATTTAATGAAGCACTAAAGAGAATAAAAGCTATGCCAGCTATAAAGTCTATAAACAGTCTTTTACGAGTTATTGAGAACGAGTCTGGTGAATAAGGAAATGTGATTTTATATTTATATATTGAGACTATAAAGCTTAGAAAGAAGGCATGTAATAGAGTATGAGCTTATTGATAGTACAAAAATTTGGCGGTACTTCTGTAGAGGATGAGGGCAAAATAAAAAAGGTAGCCCAACGTGTTGCTGGAAATTACCAAAAAGGGAATAAAATGGTAGTTGTTCTCTCCGCGATGGGAGATACGACAGATAAACTTTTATGTCTAGCAAAGCAGATTAATAGCTTCCCCCCTGACAGGGAACTGTCGCAGCTTTTAGCTACGGGAGAGCAAATGTCTATTGCGCTTCTGGCTATAGCACTTGACTCTTTAGGAGTGCCAGTTTTATCTTTAACGGGGGGACAGGCCGGTATTTTTACTGAGCAGAGCTATGTGAAAGCTAGAATTGGTAAGATTAAACCTTCTAAAATTGAGTCTGCGTTACAAGAGAACAAAGTAGTAGTAGTAGCTGGATTCCAAGGAGTTAACTTGCAACAAGATATTACTACTTTGGGAAGAGGTGGTTCAGATATAACAGCTGTTGCTTTAGCTGCCACTCTCAAAGCCGATCTGTGTGAAATATATACAGATGTGGAGGGCGTTTATACTGCTGATCCTAGGACAGTACCTGGAGCGCGCAAACTGGACTGCATTTCCTATGACGAAATGCTAGAGCTGGCTAATTTAGGAGCTCAAGTTCTCCACCCCAGAGCAGTAGAATGTGCGAAAGAATATGGCGTAAATCTATACGTTCGTTCCAGCTTTTCTAAAAACAAAGGAACTAAAATTATGGAGGGGGAAAATATGGAAAAGGGAACTGTGGTCAGAGGAATTGCCTGTGATCGTAATCAAGCAAAAATTGCTATTATTGGTGTGCCTGACCGACCAGGGATGGCTTTTAAGATATTTGATTCCCTGGCTAAAGCGATGATAAGTGTAGATCTTATCGTACAGAGTGTACACAAAAATGGTGTTAATGATATTCTTTTTACGGTAGAGAGGGATGATGCTTCAAAAGTTATTGCTATTTTAGAGCCATTGTGTCAGGAAATGGGAGTTACAGAAATCAGATGCCAGCAGAATATGGCAAAAATTTCCGTAGTCGGAGGTGGAATGGTGAATAGCCCGGGAGTAGCTGCTAAAATGTTTGAAGCCTTAGCTTCAAAAGGGGTTAACATTGAGATTATTTCTACATCAGAAATTCGCATATCCTGTTTAATACTTGAGGATCGCCTAGAAGAGGCAGCTAATGCTATTCACGAATTCTTCTCTTTAGATTAGAGGAAATATGCCTCATCTCAATAAATTATTTTATAAAGCAGGAATAACCCAGGATAATGTTGAATAAAAAACAACATA
>CAZIRG010000005.1:0-5422 GCA_964541505.1 uncultured Syntrophomonadaceae bacterium
TCTGTTTTAACTATGTCTGGAATTTTAAATGCCCGCCCCCGAGTGGGTTACTTTTATACCGGCAGGACGCAGGAAACTTTGGTTGCGGAAGCTTTAAAAAAGATCAAGGTAAAGGATTTTAAAAGCAGGCCGGTGGTGATAAAGGAATCTGCTAGTGTGTATGATGCTGTGGTAGCACTTTTTTTAGAAGATATAGGAACCCTTTTTATTGTGCGAGATGGTGGGATCTTAAAAGGTGTGGTATCTCGCAAAGATTTATTAAAGAGTGCTCTGGGAGGGTTGGAGTTTTATAAGGTGCCGGTAACCGTTGTGATGACGCGCATGCCCAATATCATTACTACGACTTCTGAGGAAAATATTTTGGAAGTGGCACATAAAATTATGGAACATGAAATTGATGCTTTGCCGGTAGTAAAAGAGCTGGGTCCAGGGAAACTCGAGGTGGTGGGACGGGTTAGCAAGACTAATATTACCAGGGTGATGGTAGATTTAGGTGGAAAAATTTAATGATAGGAGGAGTTTTTTGTTTAATGGTAATGATAAACCTGTAGTTTATGTTGTTTCTGATTCTATTGGAGAAACAGCAGAATTTGTGGTTAAGGCAGTAGCTAGCCAGTTTGATGCTGAGCAGATACTGATCCAAAGAATCTCTTTTGTGGAAGATTTAGAAACTATTAATGAAATTGTTGAGGAAGCTGTGCAGTATAGGAGTGTTATAGTCTATACTCTGGTTTTGACTGCTTTGCGTCAAGAGATGGAACGATTGGCTGCAGAGAAAGATTTGATAATAGTAGATCTCATGGGGCCTATGTTGGATGCTTTTGGCAAAGTTACAGATATATCGCCGCGCATGGAACCTGGTCTGGTGCGTAAGTTGGATGAGCAATACTTTCGCCGGGTAGCAGCTATTGAATTTGCTGTAAAATATGATGATGGCAAAGATCCCCGGGGGTTGCTGCTTGCTGATGTGGTGCTGGTAGGTGTTTCCCGGACGTCTAAAACTCCTCTGAGCATGTATTTAGCTCATAAAAAGATAAGGTCGGCTAATTTGCCACTTGTTCCAGAGGTAGAGCCGCCAGAAGAGATTTTTTGGTTTCCTGCTAAAAAAATTATGGGATTAACTATAAGACCGGAAATTTTAAATGCTATTCGTCTGGAACGATTGAAAGCACTGGGGTTAAAAGCAGAAGCCAGCTATGCCAGTATGGAACGTATATTAGAAGAACTGGATTATGCAGAGGGAATAATGAAGCGCTTGGGGTGTCGGGTCTTTGATGTGTCCAATAAGGCAGTCGAAGAAGTCGCTAATAAAATTCTTGCATGCTTAAGGGAGGACGATGGGGAATGACAGAAAAAAAATACATCTACCTTTTTGAAGAGGGCAATAAAAGTATGAGAGAGATTTTAGGTGGTAAAGGGGCCAATTTGGCAGAAATGACCCGGATCGGGTTGCCGGTACCGCCAGGATTTACGATAACTACGGCAGCATGCTGCGATTATTATGCTGCCGGCCAAAAGTTTAGTGCCCTTTTAGAAGGTCAGATAGAAGAGTCGGTAGGTAAGTTGGAAAAGAGCTTACAGAAAAAGTTTGGTGATGCGAATAATCCTTTACTGGTTTCTGTTCGTTCTGGCTCTGTGTTTTCTATGCCGGGCATGATGGATACCGTTCTTAACTTGGGCTTGAACGATGTTACAGTGGAAGGGCTAGCCAGAATATCCGGCAATCGTTCCTTTGCTTTAGATTGTTATCGTCGTTTTTTACAGATGTTTGGCAGTGTGGTTTTTAATATAGAACATTATTATTTTGAAGAAGTATTGGCAAATCAGAAGGAAATAAAAGGGATTAAGAGCGATGCTGATCTGACAGAAAAAGATTTAACAGTAATTATTAGTAAATTTAAAGAGACTATTTCTAGGTGGGCAGGGAAAACTTTCCCTCAAGAACCTCAAGAACAACTTATACTGGCGATAAAAGCTGTTTTTGATTCTTGGAATAATCAGCGAGCCGTTGTTTATCGACGCTTGCATAAGATCCCGGATGATTTGGGAACTGCTGTTAATATTCAAGCTATGGTTTTTGGGAACCTGGGAGAAGATTGCGGTACGGGAGTAGCCTTTACCCGTAACCCTTCTACTGGTGAGAAAGAACTTTACGGGGAATTTTTACTTAATGCGCAGGGAGAAGATGTGGTTGCAGGCACTAGGACGCCTATTCCGATAGATCAGATGGCAGATCAGTTGCCATCTGCTTATCAGGAATTTATAGATTTATGCTCTATTTTAGAAAAACATTATCATGACATGCAAGATATCGAATTTACAATAGAGCGCGGTCGTCTTTTCCTTTTGCAAACCCGTACAGGGAAGAGAACAGCACAAGCTGAGGTTAGAATAGCAGTAGAGATGGTGGAAGAAGGAGTGCTGAGCAGGGAGGAAGCTCTTTTAAGGATTGAACCCTCGCAGATTGATCAGCTTTTACACAGTCAGATTGATCCTACTGCTTCTTTAATGGTGATAGCGAAAGGGTTATCGGCTTCACCGGGGGCTGCTTCCGGCAAAATTGTTTTTGACGCTGATAAGGCTGAACAGTTAGCAGAGATAGGTGAGGAAGTCCTTTTGGTTAGACCGGAGACAACACCTGATGATATTCATGGTATGGTAGCAGCAAAAGGGATTCTTACCAGCCGTGGTGGTATGACTAGCCATGCGGCAGTAGTGGCAAGAGGAATGGGAAAGCCCTGTGTTTCAGGATGCGAAGAGGTGCAGATTGATATAACAGCAGGGCGACTTGAGATTGGCGATTATATTTTCCAAGAGGGAGATATGCTTTCCATTGACGGCTCTACCGGCAGAATTATCAAGGGGGAGGTTCCTCTTATTATGCCAGAGCTGAGCAGTGAATTTAAAAAACTTCTTTCCTGGGCTGATAATATACGCTGCTTGAAAGTAAGGGCTAATGCTGATACTCCCGAGGATGCCAGGAAAGCTAGAGAATTTGGGGCGGAAGGAATAGGTCTTTGTCGTACTGAGCATATGTTTATGGCGGTGGATCGTCTGCCAGTGGTACGAGAAATGATTTTGGCAGACACTTTAGAGACACGTGAGCAGGCTTTAAAACAGCTTCTGCCGATGCAGCAGGGAGATTTTAAGGAGATTTTTAAAGCTATGGCAGGTCTCCCGGTTACAATCAGGCTGCTTGACCCACCTTTACACGAATTTTTACCTAGTCTGGAAGAATTGGTAGTGGAAAGAGTAGAGCTAAAGCATGCTGGGGCAGCGGCAAAAGAGCTTTATGACAAAGATAAGCTGATCAGGCAGGTGCGCAATTTGGCGGAGCTTAACCCGATGCTGGGGCATCGTGGGTGCCGCCTGGGTGTTGTGTTTCCAGAAATATATAGGATGCAGATAGAAGCGATTTTTTATGCAGCAGGAGAACTGTTGCGAGAAGGTAGTGAGGCCAGCCCAGAAATTATGATTCCCCTAGTAGGTCACGCCAAAGAATTAGCAACCATGAGGGAGCTGGTAGAAGAAACGGCTCGGAAGATTTCCCGGGAAATAGGGGTTGAGTTTAACTACCTAGTAGGCACGATGATAGAACTTCCTCGCGCCTGTGTCACTGCTGGAGAGATTGCCAGATATGCTGACTTTTTTTCCTTTGGAACGAATGATCTTACCCAGACGACTCTAGGCTATAGCCGTGACGATGCCGAAGGTAAGTTTATGCATTGTTATTTGCAGAAAAAAATTCTACCAGAAAACCCCTTTGCTGTTTTAGATAGAGAGGGAGTAGGTTCGCTTGTAAAAATAGCCATGGAGAAAGGTCGCCTAGAAAAAACTGCTCTAAAGCTGGGTATTTGCGGAGAACACGGTGGAGAGCCAAACTCTATAGAATTTTGTCACCAGATTGAACTTGACTATGTGAGCTGCTCTCCGTTTCGGGTGCCGATAGCCCGCCTAGCAGCAGCTCAGGCAACATTAAAATAAACTTCGCAGGAAATCACCTATAGTTCGGAAGATGCGTACCAGGATATTGGCTTTGTCAATATCCTCTCCGGCAACCAGGTTGCCCTCAGCCAGCACTTTGCCGTTAAGAAGAACCTGTACTGTGCCTACTACATCACCTTCAGAGATAGGGGCAACGGGAGTGGTAATAATATTTTTATGGACTTCAATTTGACCCTCTTGATTTATAGGAAAGACAGCTTGCAGAGAATTGGCGGCGTTGACAGCCAGTTCTCTTTTTTTCCCTTTTTCTAGGGGTATTTTTCCCTGGGCACTCCCAGCGCTGACTATTTCTTGCAGGGTAAAGTTGCGAAAACCGTAATTCAGTAATTCCCTAGAAATTCGTGAGCGTGCGTCTTCGTCTGGTGTGTTGAGAACAACAGAGATGAGACGCATACCATTTTGTACAGCAGTTCCGGCTAAGGAAAAGCCGGCCTCTCTCGTCCAGCCTGTTTTTAACCCGTCAGCCCCGGGGAATACCGGGAATCTGCCTCCTGTATCCTGGCGAAGTGCACCCAGAAGAGGATTGCGGTTAAACTGGCGAATATCATTAAAAATGAATTCCGGTTGTTGTTCCAATTCTACCAGCGCAGGGTGATGGAGAACTATTTCCTGGGCCAGGATAGCAACGTCCCGGGCGCTCATATAGTGATCTGTTGCTGGCCACCCGGTAGAGTTTTTAAATCTAGTAGCGGTCATCCCTAACTCAGCGGCTCTTTCGTTCATAAGTTGGACAAAACGTTCTTCACTGCCTGCAAGATGTTCTGCTACAGCTATGCAGGCATCGTTGGCTGAAACTACGGATATTCCTGTCATCAGGTCCCAGAAACTTACTTCCCGGTTTACTTCCAAAAACATTGTAGAGCCGCCCATACGCCAAGCTCTTTCACTGACGAGAATAATATCCTCCCGGCCTGCCCGTCCTTTTTCTAAAGCCTCAAAAGCCAGTAAAAGAGTCATCATTTTGGTTATGCTGGCAGGAGGTAAAGGTTCATCTGGATTTTTGGCATAGATGACAGTTCCTGTTTCAGGTTCTAAGAGAATGGCTGCCCTGGCATCAACATCAAAGGGCATGAGCAATTGATCTGGCGTAAGCTCTTCTGACGCATCTGCTGGTTCCGCCGAATTTTCAGGTGTTCCTTCTACTATCGAGACAGTTGACTGGAACAGAATAGAGAAGGCAATGAGTATAACCAAAGAAAGTTTACTGAATTTTTTCAAAAACATAAGCTACCTCCTGTTTATTTCACATATTTGTTTTTTGCCAAGGTTGCTTTTTTTGTTTAAAAGCATACATTATTAAAAGGTATTATTTAGAAGTTAGAAGTTAGAGGTTAGAAGTTGGACGAGGGAAGGACGGGGGACGAGAGGTTGGAAGTTAGAAAAAATATCAAGGGTTACCTTTCCAACCTCCAACATC
>CAZIRG010000005.1:5522-24659 GCA_964541505.1 uncultured Syntrophomonadaceae bacterium
GAGAGGTTGGAAGTTAGAAAAAATATCAAGGGTTACCTTTCCAACCTCCAACATCCCACTTCCAACCTCCAAATTTTTCCCTCGTTCTCAGAAAGAAGGAAATACAATTTGATTATAGAATATAACTTTAAAGATGTAAAGTGGGAAAATCGGGAATTAGTGAAGTGAAAGGAGTTTTGGGTTTATGCTAATACTTGGCATCAATGGTAGTCCGAATAGGGATGGGAACACAGCTTTTTTGCTTCGGGCGGCCTTGGCAGAAGCAGCTAAGCAGGGGGCTAAGGTGCAGGAGGTTTTTGTAACAGAAATTATGGCAAGGCAGAAACTCCCTTTTTGTACTGCCTGTAGTTCGCCTTGTACTGCTATCTGCTATCGGGGGACATTTTTAGAAGAGATTTACAATCTTATGTCTGAGGCGGGCGGAATTTTTTTAGGAACCCCCGTTTATTTTGGTACCGTATCCGCACAACTTAAAGGATTTTGGGATAAGACACGCCTATTACGTCAGCAAAAAGCTCTTTTAAATACTGTAGGAGGTATAATAACTGTGGGGGCGGCTCCCTTTGGTGGGCAAGAAACCACGGCTAAAGCACTCATAGATATGATGCTGGTTCAAGGTATGACGGTGGTAGGGGATGGCTATATAGACGACGATAGTGGTCATCACGGTGCCTTTGCCCAACAGCCCGCAGAGGAAAATGCCCAGGCTTTAGAAAGAGTAAAAATACTTGCGAAAAGAGTGACAGAAGTCGCCTTTGCTACACAGGTTCTCAGATCCTCTACTGCATAAAAAAACAAAAATTGGTAATAATGTAGGTGATTATGATAGGAAATTTTATCCCGGAAGAAATCGTGGCAGAGGTGCGGCATTCTCTAGATATAGTTGTCGTAATATCTGAATATATCAATTTAAAAAAAGCCGGGCGTAACTATGTAGGGTTTTGTCCTTTCCATCAGGAAAAAACACCTTCTTTTACGGTTTCTCCTGAAAAACAGATGTTTTATTGTTTTGGCTGTGGTCAGGGAGGAAATCTTTTTTCTTTTATTATGGACATAGAAAAGGTTTCTTTCCCGGAGGCTGTTAAAATGTTGGCCAGGAAAGCCGGTATTCACATTCCAGAAAAGGAACTTACTGCTGTGCAGCAAGAGCAAGCTCAATATAAAGAGAAATTGCGTCGGGCTATGTTGCTGGCAGCTAATCTGTATCATTACCTGCTTGTAGATACTCCTTTTGGCAAGGAGGCCTTAGCCTATCTGAGGAGAAGAGAAGTCACGTCTGATTCTATTAAGCGCTTCGGCATAGGTTTTGCTCCGGATAGCTGGACTACTTTTTTAAGTTTTGCTCGCAAAAAAAAACTTTCTTTGGAAACGCTGTCTAAAGCAGGGCTAATAAGTTCTCGTTCTGAAGGGTTAAGTTATTTTGATAGGTTTAGAAAGCGAATTATTTTCCCCATTCATGATCCTGCAGGTCAGGTAATAGGTTTGGGAGGTAGGATTTTGGGAGATAGAGAGCCGAAGTATTTAAACTCTCCTCAAACCCCTCTTTTTGATAAAAGTAAATGTCTTTACGGTTTTAATCATGCCCGTAGTGCTATACGAAAAAAAGGATTTTCTCTTATCTTTGAAGGATATATGGATGTTGTAATTGCTCACCAGTACGGCATAGCTAATGCCGTAGCCTCTTTAGGGACTTCGCTGACGATGGAGCAGGCACGACTTTTAAAGTCTCAAGCTGAGGAAGTTATTATAGTTTATGATGCAGATACTGCGGGTCAGGCAGCTACTTGGCGAGGACTGCAGATTTTGAAGGAGGCAGGCTGCCTGGTACGAGTAGCTAGTCTTCCAACTAGTATGGATCCCGATGATTTCATTCGCAATAATGGTGCAGAAATTTTTTTAGACAAAATTATTTCCAAGGCTTTGCCTCTGATAGATTATCAGCTTAAAAAAACCAAGCAGAAGTACGATATTAATAATACTGCAGAAAAAGTACAATACAGTCGGGAAACAATTGCTATTTTAGCTGATATTAAGGATGTTTTGGAAAGAGATAACTATATTCAGAAGGTAGCAGAAGAGTTGTCCTTACCGGAGACTTCTTTGCGAGGGGAAATTAGAAAACATATGAAACCTCGCTGGCGACAGGGAGAGCTAAGAAGTCCTGATTATTCTAATAATAGAGTTTCATCTGCCTATTTACCAGATACACCTTCTGAAATTGCTGAAAAAAAATTAATCCTTATTCTTTTAGCAGAACCAGCTTGGATAAAAAAAATAGCAGGTAAAATAAAACCGGCAGATTTTAATAACAAAAACTACGCCAAAATTATCAGCAAAATCTTGTTCCTAGAGAGCCAAGGAAAGCTGGTTACGCTTGCTGCGCTTGTTGATTGTTTTCAAGATGTCGAAGTCAAACGAATTTTGGCAGGGTTAATAATAGAAGAAGGAACTGAAAAAGATTTGCAGAAGAAAGTAATAGATGATTGCCTCAAAAAAATAAAGCTGACAAATATTCATAAAGAACAAAAAAATATTGAGTTGCAATTGCAGGAAATGGAGAAAAAGAAAGAGAAAGAAGAAAATATAACGAAACTGCTTCAAAAATGGCAGCACTTAAAAGAAGAAGAGAAGAAGAGATTAAGAGATTAAGAGGGGAACGAGATTAAGAGGAGAAGAGACTAAGGGACCATCTTTTCACCTTTTAGCCTTTTCAAAAGGGGAGTAGTCCAGTGGCACAAAGAGAAGAGAAAAAAAAGAATAATTTAAAAAGCCGTCAGGATATTTTGATTAAACAAGGCAAAGAACGTGGTCTGTTAACATACAAAGAAATAATGGATTCTCTCCAAGAGTTTGAGCTTACTGCTGAGGAGATTGAAAATTTCTATGATAAGCTGGCACGTTCAGGGGTAGAGGTTAAGGATAATACAAAAGAACTGCAGCTTTTAACAGATGATAAAAAAAAGAACCTTTCAGAAGAGACGGTTGACCTGGCTGTTCCTGATGGAGTTAGTGTCAATGATCCTGTTAGAATGTATTTAAAAGAAATTGGCAAGATTAATCTATTAACTTCTATGGAAGAAATCGAATTGGCTCAAAAAATGGAAGCAGGAAATGAAGAAGCAAAACGTCGCCTAGCGGAAGCTAATTTACGTTTGGTGGTTAGTATAGCTAAAAAATACGTAGGACGGGGTATGCTTTTTCTGGATTTGATTCAAGAAGGCAACTTAGGCCTTATTAAAGCGGTTGAAAAGTTTGATTACCATAAAGGTTATAAGTTTAGTACTTATGCCACCTGGTGGATTCGGCAGGCCATAACCCGAGCTATTGCTGATCAGGCCAGGACTATACGGATTCCTGTACATATGGTGGAAACTATAAACAAACTGGTGAGAGTTTCACGTCAGCTTGTGCAAGAGCTGGGTCGCGAGCCATCTCCCGATGAAATAGCGCAGGAAATGGAGCTGACTCCAGAGAGGGTAAGAGAAATAATGAAGATAGCTCAGGAGCCTGTTTCTCTAGAAACTCCTATCGGGGAAGAGGATGACAGTCATTTGGGTGATTTTATAGAGGATAAGGGTGTTCAAGCTCCTGCTGATATGGCAGCTTTTGAGCTTTTAAAAGAGCAGTTGGAGGATGTAATGAGTACCTTGACACTGCGAGAGAAAAGAGTTTTGAGGTTACGCTTTGGATTGGACGATGGTCGTTCTCGTACTTTGGAAGAAGTCGGTCAGGTTTTTGGTGTCACTCGGGAAAGGATTCGCCAGATAGAGGCAAAAGCCTTGCGTAAACTGCGCCACCCCATGCGCAGCAAGCGTCTTAAAGATTATTTAGAATAAATTTTAAAAAGGTATTGACTCGCCGTTGCATTTCCTTTATAATAGACAACGCTACGTGGATGTTCCTCAGTAGCTCAAGGGTAGAGCGATCGGCTGTTAACCGATAGGTTGTAGGTTCGAATCCTACCTGGGGAGCCATTTATTTACCCTTACCCGGGCCCATAGCTCAGTTGGTAGAGCAACCGGCTCATAACCGGTCGGTCCCTGGTTCGAGTCCAGGTGGGCCCACCAGTAAAAGCCTTTTTGAAAAATGGCCCCTTGGTCAAGCGGTCAAGACACCGGCCTTTCACGCCGGTAACGGGGGTTCGATTCCCCCAGGGGTCACCATGGGCGAATAGCTCAGCTGGGAGAGCACCTGCCTTACAAGCAGGGGGTCACAGGTTCGAGCCCTGTTTCGCCCACCATCGCAAGAAACGAAAAAGCCTTTAAACATCAGTTTTTGAGGGCTTTTTCTTTAACAAACCATCGGGGACGGTTCTTTTTTGACACGCAAGCGCAAGCGGACACAACTACAGCAGCACAGTTGTAGAGGAAGCTTTGAGTTTTAAGTGAGTGTGGTATTGCTGCAGCAGTTTAACTAAGTAGATGCAAATGCTTAAAGATTTTGAGCAATTTTTTAAGCAATAGGATAGTTTGAAATATTTACCTAGGAGGTTCTGAAATATGCAGAATATAGCTAAGTACATTGATCACACCATACTAAGACCTGACGCTACGGAAGATGAGGTGATAGAATGTTGTCGGGAAGCAAAAAGATACGGTTTCTACTCAGTTTGTGTGAATAGTTCTTATGTAGAGCTTGTTTCTAAAGAGTTGAAAGGAACGCCTGTAAAAGTAGCAGCTGTTGTTGGTTTTCCGTTAGGGGCATGTACTACAGAGACTAAGGTCTGTGAGACCAAGAGTTCAGTATCAAAAGGTGCTGATGAAATAGACATGGTGATAAATATCGGTGCGCTTAAGGGAAAGAAAAACAACTATGTTTTCGAAGACATCAAAGCGGTTGTAGTTGCTGCAGGTAAAAAAATAATTGTTAAAGTGATTATCGAAACAGCCTTACTAACGGGGAAAGAAAAGGAAACAGCCTGTGAATTGGCAAAAAAAGCAGGTGCTGACTTTGTAAAGACATCAACTGGTTTTAGTATAGGAGGTGCTACAACAGAAGATATAAAATTGATGCGAGAAATAGTTGGGAGTGCGCTGGGAGTTAAAGCTTCCGGTGGTATAAGAGATTACCAATCGGCTGTAATGATGATTGAGGCTGGGGCGTCCAGGCTTGGTTGTAGTGCTTCGGTAAATATTGTCCGGGGAGTCAGTTGATTAATGGTTGAGAGCTATTATTTGCTTGATTACTCAGCCACTAGAGGTTCTCTGCCTGATTTGCAAAAAGTTATAGACAAGTTCTATAGATTATGAGATAATGTTCAAAGTCAATGTAAGAAAAGGAGTTTGTTTCTAAAAGTATTGACAGGAGTATTGACAGGAGTATTGACAGGTTAGTATAGCTATCATAAAAATCAACTAATTTAGAGGGGGTAAAAAAATGTTAAGCAAGAAGTATTTGGCGGTGCTTGTTTGTGTTCTATTACTTTTCGGGTTATTTCTTATTGGTTGTGGTCAGGAAGAGGTTAAAGAGCCTGTAGAAACACCAGATGAAAAGGTAGAAGAACCAGCACCAGAACCAGAGAAGGAAATTAGAGTGGGAGTTGTGTATTCTGTAGGTGGAAGAGGGGATATGTCTTTCAATGATTCTGCATTCGTAGGATTAGAGAGAGCTGCCACGGAGCTAGGCATTACCTTTGAAGAGGTTGAACCTAAAGAGGTAGCAGGAATGGAAACAGCTCAGACCTTCCTGGCTAAAGAAGGCTATGATTTGATTATAGCCATAGGGTTTTTGCAAGGAGATGCTTTAAAAACAGTTTCTGCAAATTTCCCTGGGACTAAATTTGCCATAGTTGATTCTGTTGTGGATGCACCAAATGTTGCGTCTTTGGTCTTTAAAGAACACGAAGGGTCTTTTCTAGCAGGTACTGCGGCAGGACTTATGACTGAGACCGATAATGTGGGGTTTGTCGGGGGAATGGATATGCCTTTGATTCATAAGTTTCAAGCTGGGTTCGAAGCAGGAGTTGCACAGGTAAATCCTGAAGCTACGGTTCAGGTTGTATATATTGGTACGGATGGTTCAGCTTTTAGAAATCCTGGTAGGGGAAAAGAACTTACCTTGTCACAAATTGCAGCTGGTGCAGATGTGATATATCATGCCTCCGGTGGAAGCGGTCTTGGTGTGATAGATGCAGCAGCGGAAAAAGGCGTTTTTGCCATAGGAGTAGATTCAGATCAAAATCACATTAATCCTGCTACAGTATTAACAAGCATGGTTAAAAGAGTTGATGTTGCTGTATTTGAAATAATTAAAGCTGTGGTTGAAGACAACTTTGAGGGCGGTGTGCATGTATTTGGATTGCTTGAAGAGGGTGTAGGTCTATGCGAAAACTTGGGCGAACACGCATCGGCTGAAGTAATTGCCAAAATAGCTGATATTAAGAAAGAAATAATTGCCGGAGATATAGTAGTTCCTGAATTACCATAACAGTAACTTTTATTACTTGGGTTGTTAGGTTCACGGTTTATTAGGTTTAAAGTTACGGGGTTCACAGTTGGGTTGATGAAATCTGCGCAGCTTGAAGATAAGTGCAAATCTTAAATCTTGAACCTAGAGCTAACTGAAAGATACTGATAGGAGTGCTGTTTTTCACAACAGTGCTCCTATTTTATTATTTGGAGGGGAGGTACTAATTGAATGGAGCAAATGCTGGAAATGAGAGAGATAGTAAAAACTTTTCCAGGTGTAACAGCTAATGACAAAGTTACTTTAAAAGTAAAAAAAGGAGAAATACATGCTTTGGTGGGAGAAAATGGTGCCGGAAAAACCACTCTCATGAATATATTGTATGGTTTGTACACACCAGATGCCGGAGATATTATTATCTCCGGGAAGAAAGTAGAGATTAGCTCTCCGACTGTGGCTATAAAAAAGGGTATAGGTTTGGTGTCGCAACATTTTATGCTTGTAGAAACTTTGACGGTAGCCGAAAATATAATTTTGGGTTGGGAAACGAAAAAAAATAAAATATTTATTGATAAATTTAAAGCAAATCAAAAAGTTAAGGAACTTTCAGAGCTGTACGGATTAGACGTAGATCCGACTGCCCAAATAATGGATATTTCAGTAGGAATACAGCAAAGAGTGGAAATTTTGAAGATTTTATATAGAGAAGCTGAACTTTTGATACTTGATGAGCCCACAGCTGTTTTGACGCCGCAAGAAACCAAAGAACTGTACAGGGTACTTTTATCTTTGAAAAAAATGGGCAAATCAGTTATTTTTATCACGCATAAATTAAATGAGGTTATGGACATTTCCGATAAGGTAACTGTACTGCGCAGGGGTAAAGTTGCCGGAAACGTAAATACTTCTCAGACAAATGCAGCACAGCTCGCAAGTATGATGGTCGGACGAGAAGTTTTATTGCAGGTGAAAAAAGAGGAGAAAAAAGTGGGTGAGGTTGTTCTAGAATTAAAAGAATTGGCAGCTGTGGACAGCAGAAAGCTGCCAGTTTTAAATAAAGTATCTTTAGAAATAAGAGCAGGTGAAATACTGGGCATTGCTGGCGTACAAGGAAACGGGCAGACAGAATTGGTAGAAGTGTTGACTGGTTTACAAAAAGCCACTGGTGGAGAAGTACTACTTAAAGAAAAAAACATTACTAATAAAAGCCCACGGAGTATCAGAGAACTTGGAGTTGCTCATATACCGGAAGACAGGTATAAAAGAGGGTTGATTTTGGATTACGATATCGCAGATAACCTTGTGCTTGGAAACCACTATAAACCTCCTTTCACTTATGGGTTGAAAAGAAATCTACAAAATGTGCGACAAAATGCTCTGGAACTGATTACCGAATTTGACATACGCACCCCAAGTTACGAGACAAAAGCAGCAGACCTGTCAGGAGGGAATCAACAAAAGATTGTAGCTGCCAGGGAATTAGGGGGAGATATTTCTTTGCTTATCATCTCTCAACCTACACGAGGACTGGATATAGGGACGATTGAATTTATTTACAAAAAAATTTTAGAATTAAGAAGTAAAGGAGTAGCTATACTGCTGGTTTCTGTCGAATTGTCAGAAATAATCTCGCTTAGTGACAGGATTGCAGTTATGTACAACGGTAGTCTGGTTGGTGTTTTGGCAGATGGGGAAGCAAAAGAGGAACAGATAGGTATGATGATGGCAGGAATAAGCAAGGCTGAGGCGCTGGGGGGAAAAAGTAGTGATTAATATTTTAAAAGAGAGACGTTTACAGTATTTTCAGGTGGCTTTCTATCCCATTATAGCCAGTTGTATGGCGTTGCTGGTTGGAGCTATAATAATGCTGCTGGCAGGATATAATCCTCTTACTGCTTATGCGGCACTGTTTGAGGGTGCTTTTGGTAACCGTGTTGCAGTAGCAGAAACTTTATTGCGCTCAACTCCTTTGCTATTTACAGGTCTGGCAGTTGCTTTTGCTTTTAAATGCGGGCTCTTTAACATTGGGGTTGAGGGACAGCTTCATATTGGTGCGTTTGCGGCGGCACTGGTTGGTTACCAAGTAACAGGACTACCTGCGATATTGCACATCCCTTTGTCACTTTTAGCAGCAGCTGTTGTTGCGGGTATTTGGGCAGGAATACCGGGGTATTTGAAAGCCAGATTTGGTACACATGAAGTAATTAATACTATTATGATGAATCATATTGCTATTGCCCTAGTTGCTTATTTGGTTGTTCATCCTTTTAGGGCACCGGGTGTGATTCCAAGAACATCCAATGTGTTGCCAAGTGCACAGTTATTTAGGTTTGTAGAACATTCACGGCTTAACCTGGGAATATTTATAGCATTAATTGCTCTGTATCTAATATACTACCTGCTCTGGAAAACTAACATAGGTTATGAAATCAGAGCTGTGGGCTTGAGCGAGAAGGCAGCAGAATATGCCGGCATCAGTGTTAGAAAAAACATTGTTCTGGCGATGGTCATTAGCGGCATGTTGGGTGGCTTGGCAGGTGCAGAAAGAATTATGGGTATGCATTTGAGTTTTATCCAAGGTTTTTCTCCAGGATATGGATTTGAAGGTATTGCTGTGGCGCTTTTAGGGAGAAACCATCCGTTGGGCATACTGTTTTCGGCGATTTTATTTGGAGCACTTGCCAATGGCGGTTTTCGCATGTCTATGGTAACCGATGTGCCAACAGATTTGGTCACTATTATACAGGCTGTAGTTGTTTTCTTTATCGCTGCTGAACAGTTGGCAAAGTATTTAATAAAACGGCGAGATACAGGGAGGTTGGTAGAATGAGCTTAATAGAGCAAATATTTGACTTTGCCATACTGGCGTCAACTATTCGTATGGCTACACCTCTTCTTATTGCGGGTATCGGTGGTATGTTCGCCGAGCGGTCAGGTATAATCAATATAGCACTAGAAGGAAAGATGCTCTTGGGGGCGTTTAGTGCGGTAGCGGTTTCATATTACACCGGGAATCCTTGGCTAGGGATTTTGGGGGCGATATTGATTGGAGGTTTACTTGGTTTTCTGCATGCTGTTGTGAGCATAAAGTACAGTGCCGATCAAGTAGTTAGTGGTGTTGCTATTAACTTACTTGCGATGGGATTAACTGCATTTTTGCTGCAGACACTCTTTCATGTTTCAGGTACTTCTCCTGCAGTGAGCAGATTACCGGTATGGGGAGGGTTTGGTCCTATTGTCTATTTGGGAGCTGTTCTGGCAATTTTAAGTCATATTATTCTTTTCCATACACCCTTTGGCCTAAGACTCATTGCAGCAGGAGAACATCCGAAGGCATTGGATACTGCAGGTGTGAGTGTATTCAGAGTAAGATATATGGGGGTAATTATCAGTGGTTGTTTGGCCGGATTGGCCGGAGCACAGCTTTCTATCGGAACAATGACTGTTTTTGTTGAAGGCATGACTGCCGGCAGAGGATTTATTGCCCTGGCAGCACTTATTTTCGGCAAATGGACTCCGTTAGGGACAGTAGGAGCATGTTTGCTTTTTGGTTTTACGGATGCGTTAGGAATGAGATTAGCTGGGTTGGGGGTAGGAATACCACATCAATTTATACAGATGATTCCTTTTATTTTTACCATGATTGCCCTGGTAAGCGTTGTGGGCAGGGCAAGGCCGCCTAAAGCTATTGGGCAACCTTATCAAAAAGAGTAGGTGATATTTTGATGACCATGGTGGACTTAATACTCAAAAAAAGAAATGGTGGTTCTTTAACTCAAGAGGAAATTGACTTTTTTGTTCAAGGATACACTGCGGGAATGCTACCTGATTACCAGGTGGCAGCACTACTCATGGCTATTTACTTTCAAAATATGTCTAAGGATGAAACAGTATATTTGACAGACGCGATGATGAGATCAGGAGAGATGGTTGATTTTTCCGAGATAAAAGGAATAAAAGTTGATAAGCATAGTACAGGTGGTGTAGGTGATAAAACTACTATTGCCGTAGGTGCTATGGTGGCGGCTTGCGATGTTCCTGTTGCTAAAATGTCAGGTCGGGGATTGGGACATACAGGAGGAACTATCGATAAACTGGAGGCTATACCGGGATTTTCTGCCGATCTGTCCATTGAAGAATTTGTGTACGGTGTAAACGAGATAAAGCTGGCTATAATGGGGCAAACAAGTGCTTTGACTCCGGCAGATAAAAAAATATACGCACTCAGGGATGTTACTGGTACAGTTGATAATATTTCTCTGATTGCAGCAAGTATCATGTCTAAGAAACTTGCTGCCGGGGCAGACGCAATTTTACTGGATGTAAAAACCGGGCATGGTGCTTTTATGAAAGACATAGATGCATCTTTTAGGTTAGCACATGAAATGGTTTCGATTGGCACTATGATGAACAGGAATACCGTGGCCCTAGTTACTGATATGGAGCAACCTCTAGGAATGGCAATAGGAAATAGCCTGGAAGTTAAAGAAGCTATTACAACTTTAAAAGGTCAGGGTCCTGCTGATTTTACAGAACTTTGCGAAACATTGGGCGCAAATATGCTCTTGCTGGCAGGAAAAGCTATCACACTTGATGAAGGTAAAAAAAAAATACAGGAAGTTGTTCAATCAGGGGCAGCCTGGGAAGTGTTCAAGAAATTTATTTCTCAGCAAGGTGGAGATGTTGAATTTATTGAAAACATAGACTTGCTGCCCAGAGCGAATTATGTTTATGAACTAAGAGCAGCTAAAGCAGGCTACATAAATCAGGTTAAGGCTATGGATGTGGGGGTGGCAGCATTACGCTTAGGGGCAGGTAGGGAGACGAAGGAGAGTACAATTGACCTGGCAGCAGGGATAGTTTTGCATAAAAAAGTTGGGGATGAGGTAGCCAAGAATGAAGTTTTAGCTCTAGTTCATTATAATGATCAAGCCAAAAAAGATCCGGCTGTAGAAAAATTACTCAAGGCATTTGAGATTACTAAAACAAGACCAAAACTAAGGCCATTAATTCTAGGATTTGTTTCGGATAAAGTTACTGAAATAGTATAGATGTAATAGTTGTTTGTGTGTAACTATTCAACTACAGCCAGTTGCCGGTTGTCAGTTGCCGGTTGTCAGTTAATTATTGTATAGCAAATTGGAGCTCCGTAACCCCGTAACCCCGTAACCCCGTAACCACTGTAAACTATAAACTGTAAACTGTAAAGCGGTATTCAATCTCTAACTATTAGGTTGGGGCCTGAGTAGTTACGTTTGTGTTATAATAACATTGTAAATACAGATATCAAAACAATGCAGCCTAGCACGGAGAAGAGTGGGGATGTTGATGGAAGTTACAAATGGTACCATAGAAATCAAAAATGGGAAAGTGTTTGTTACTTCGCCTGTAGAGGGGGGGCTTCTGCCGACTATTCACCCGGTTGCAGGAATTGAAATTTATGTTAATGATACCCTGATAACCATCCCTACTGCGATAAGAGTTACTGATAAAATTGAAATCAAAAACAGTGAGGAAATCTACCAGCGGGGAGAGATTGAAATAAAGATCAGCCCGGATAGGCTTTCTGCTAAAATTTCTATTCGTCCGCAAGTGAATGTTTATTATCATGTGGTTGATTCCTTGCCAGCCACTGTGTTTTTACCCCAAGTAGCGCAACGTATGGACAGGAAATCAGTGGCTAGTCAGGCAGAATTAAATAAGGCTTTAGATGAAAATAATGTAAAGTATGGTTTAAAATACGAGATACTTGAAGGTTTAATTGGCAAGTTGGTGGTGAATGATGAAGAAATAGCTAGGGGAAAACCTCCTACGCCAGGTAAAGATGCTTATATGGAATTTTTTTATAAACAGGAAAAACCCAAGGTAAAAATTGATACAGAAACAGGTACTGCAGACTATTTAGATAAGGGAAGTATTTTGGCGGTAGAACCAGGTGATCTGCTGGCCAGGAAACACCCTGCACAAGCTGGCAAACCTGGGATAGCTGTAACAGGAAAACTTATACCTCCGCCGGAACCAAAAGATATTATTCTCATAGAAGATCCTAGTGTTTATATAAAGCATGATAAAATAGTATCTCTTGTTGTTGGGAGACCCGTGAAACAAATAAATCCGGCATGGTGCAAGATTGAGGTTTTACCTTCATACGTGGTGAATGGAGATGTTGATCTCAGTACAGGACACATAAAATTTCGTGGCGATCTTCAAATCGAAGGCTCAGTTGAGAGTGGTATGAACGTGGTATCGGGTGGTTCGGTAAAAATACAGGGTGATGTGAATAATGCTACCGTTCGGGCGGTAGGGTCGGTTTTCGTATTCAATAGTGTTATCAACAGCCATATAGTAACAGGTTCGGTAAGGGCTTTTGTAGAGCAACTTTATCCTCTTGTGGAAAAAATAGAGAATGGTTTTAAAGTGATTTTAAATTCTTATTATCAGGCATTAAGAGCGAAGGCTATAGACAAAAGTAAGTTCACAGCGTTTATGAGGTTGATAATAGAGAAAAAAATGCCTGATTTACTGGATATGATAAGTGAGTTTTGTCAATCATCGAAAACAACATTAAAAAAAGAAGACTTTCCGCGCGACCTTATTAGTTCCATTAAAAATTTAGAAAAAAGAGCTTCCCTTTTTATGACGATTTCTTATCAGAGTCCCAAAAACGTACAAGAGGTTTTAGATGCAGTTACTCTGTTTAAAAGTATTGCTTCTGCTGCTATTTCAGATGAGAACAGCGTGATAATAAAGTACTGCTTGAACTCTAAAATAGAAGCAAAAGGTGATGTTTTTATTACTGATAGGGGCGGTTATCACACTGAAATAATTTCCGGCAGAGATATAGAGGCAGCCGGCGTAATTCGTGGTGGCATTTTAAAGGCGCAAGGCAATATAAAATTAAGTCAAGTGGGCTCTGGTGCTGCTGTAAAGACAACAGTAGCAGTACCGGCAGAAAAAGAAATTTATGTCGAAAAAGCTTATGATAACACTATTTTCCAGGTGGGAGATCAGGTTCTTAAGTTAAATAATACTATAAATAAAGCCAGAATTTTTCTGGATAAAGAAGAAAATAAGATTGTTATCAGCCAACGTTAGAGTTAGTATGACATTGTGGAAAAGAGATAGTAAAAGTTGTTCCTTCACTCTCAGTGCTGACCACAGAGATATCTCCCCCCTGTGATTCCACCAGTTCCTTAACGATAGTCAGACCGATGCCGGCTCCACCGGTTTCGCGTGAGCGCGAGGGATCACAGCGATAGAATCTTTCAAAAATATAAGGTAGATCTTTTTCTGATATGTTAGAACCGCTGTTATAAACAGTTATCTGGACATAGTTTTTTAGTTTGTTTTTTTTCTTGCTCAAATCAAGAGTTACTTCTCCCCAGGCAGGAGTATATTTAACAGCATTGGAAAGTAGGTTGTGCAGGATCCTTTCTAGGGATGCTTCATTTATTTCCAGAATTATTTCTTCTGGTATAGTGGTAATCTTGGAGATTATTTTTTTTTCCTGCAGAAGTGGTTGGTAAAGCTTATAAACTTTTTTTATAACAGCAGCAGGATTGATTTTTGTGGCGATCAAGTTTTTAGATCTGTTTTCTGCTAGTGAGAGATCTTGTAGCGCTTTAACTAAATTTTCCAGGCGGTTGGCTTCTTCTTGCAAGGCTACAATGTTTTCTTCTGTGGGAGGCAAAACCTTATCTTTAAAAGCTTCTAGGTAACTTTTTATAGTAGTTAGAGGGGTGCGTAGTTCGTGTGATATATCAGCAGTTAAAGTGCGGCGTAGTTTCTCGTTTTCAGCCAGTTGTTGTGCCATGGCATTGAAAAACAAGGCTAGACTGCCTAGTTCATCATCAGAGGTCACTTCTACCTGCTGACTAAGGTCTCCCTGGCGCAATTTACTTACTGCCAGAGTAATTTTGGATAGCGGTTGGATAAGGCTGCGACTTAAAAAGAAGCTGGTAATCAAAGCTCCTAGGGTGGCCAGAAAGGCTATCCCGGCTATAGAACGACTGATAGTGTGACTGAAATCTAGGTCTTCAGCCGCAAAAACACCTTTCCTTCCTAGCAGGGTAAGTTCCAGTGTGCCGATTTTTTCTTCTTCTACAAGTATAGGATAGGTAAAGGTTTCCCCATACATTTGAATGGCTTCCTTTTCTGCAAATAAACTCACCAAATCTTGAGCTTGGGAGTCAGTGTAGGCAGCCAGGGCAGGTACAGCCAGCAGTGCTACCAGAAGCAGAGTTAAAACTCCTGCCAAATATTTACGGCGCATATTTCGACACCTCCTTTCTTTGTGTATTGATGTAAGCTTACCCTAAAAATATGAAGGAATTATGAAGAAAAAAATAAAAAAGTTTGTGAAAAAAATATTTTAACAGTAGATATACAGTAGATATTTTTCTTGATTTATGTTATAATATTCCCAAGCCAAAGATTATTATAAAGAATGCGAAAAAATTAACGTGTTTGGAGGATTAAAATTTTTAAAAGTGATGTTGAAACATCCTAATTATGAGCACAAATTTAAATTTTTTCGAAAAATAGTAATAATTTTAAAGCAAGATGGGGAAAATTTAGAATAAATAGATTTTAGAAAGGAGGCTTGTGAAATGATTAGCACATTTATTGACGGTCTACAGGCCACCCGTGAGCAGCTTTTAAAACAGTTTATGCTTTCTAAAGGTCATGACAGAACAGAGCTTTTAACACGCATAATGGACGTGGAGGAGCAGATCGAAAAAGAGCAAAATATAAGACATGCATCTTAAAGTTAGTGAGTCAGTGTTAAGAGGTTAGTTGCTGTGTTTTTGCATTTTTTTCAAAACATCCCAAAGAGAAGACAATAAAAACAGTATGTCTTCTCTTTCTTTTTTTGACAGGAGTTTTTCTTTATAAAGAAGAGGTTGATTTTTTATAATCCATTCCAAGCTGACAGGTTTTGGCTTATGAGGTGGGGGTGTCAAGTCAAATAGCTCATCTAAGGAAACCTGTAAAAGTTTTGAAAGCTTGAGTAGAGAATTGAGATCGGGATCACGCCGGTTAATTTCCCAAGAAGCCAATGTAGAACGTGCTACTCCTATTTTTTTGGCTAATTTCAACTGGCTCATTTGAAGCCTTTTTCGGTAAAACTTAATTTTTTTTCCTAAGTTACTCAAAAAATACACCCCTCGTAATTCTATCGCTTTAAGGTAATAATCAACAATAAGCAGTGTCAAATAAGCACCACTTGTGTCAATAAATTTCTTGACAGTGTCATATAGACACAATATAATAACTTTAAGTAGCAGAACAGTTATGTGGTACTTGCTAGCAAGAGAAACATATTGAAACACATTGGTGAAAAGTAGCAATACTGTTTCGTGTAGGTATGTGGAGGTATGGAGGTATTATGCTTATTGCACTTATAATGGTTATCTTTACCATATCTGTTCTTTCTTACTACAGGTATTTTTCCCAGAGAAGAAAAGAAAATACCATAGAGAGTTCGAGCTTTATTTTTAAAAAAAAAGGAAGTGATTTTTTATTTCAGTCAATGGGTAAAGATGAGAAAGAAACAAATTTAGAAAATTCTGTAGATAAGTGGTGTCAGGAGCTTAAAAAAATTATCCATCTTCCCCCTGGTGATTTTGCTGGTATTGCTTTATTGAAACAAGCTGATGCTTCCCTGGGGAAGCTACTTGGCAAAAACGGCAGTATGCAGTCTTTTTTTTGGTCTGATCAGATAGATGATCCTAATATCGTTCAGGGACCCTGTTTTTTTTCTCATGTAAAGTCCTGCCCGGCAATTACTGCGCAGAAAAAGCCTGTTATTTCATGCCGGGATGGTGGTTGTAAAAACAGGTACGGAGAAGATTTTTTCTTCTTGTGTATACCTGTGAACTGGTCTGACAATCAACAAGGATTACTAAGGCTTGAAAGTAGGGAAAAATTAGAGCTGACTAACATAGAACTAAGTTTTCTTACTTTGTGGGGAGAAATTCTTGCAGCTTTGCTTCAACAAAACAAAGAACTTTCAAACGTTTGGAAACAGGCTGTTTCTGATCCTTTAACTGGTATTTATAACCGGCGTTATTTTGACAGCAGATTACGTGACATACACAGCCAGGCTGTATCCATTAAAACCCCTTATTCTGTTTTGTTTATTGACATTGATAACTTTAAAAAAATAAATGATACCCTGGGTCATGCAGAGGGAGATAAGTTGTTGACAGAAGTTGCGGTTGCGATTCAAGGTAACATTCGAGAAGGGGACATATTGTCTCGCATTGGGGGCGAAGAGTTTGCAGTAATTCTTCCCTGCACTTCCCTTTATAATTCTTTTCTGGTAGCTGAAAAGTTGTGTGCTTATATTGAAAGGCATTTTATAAAGAAGGGAGGGGCACAAATTACTGTTAGTATAGGGGTGTCTTCTTTAAACGATTATGAGGTCTCTCCCGAGGATGTTCTTTCTGATGCAGATAGAGCTATGTTTGCAGCTAAAAGAAAAGGACGCAATTGTGTTGTTAAATTGCTGTAACTAAAATGCAAATATTTAGCAAGAAAGAAAACCGCAAGGTTTTTTTATTTTTTTATTAGATATTATTTGCTGCTTGCTTGAAGCTATAGTATAATAGCAAAGAACCAGAGATGTCTAGACTTTGGTATGATGTTTATGAGAGAAAGGACGAATTTATTATGGTTAAACAAATCGCTATTGCTGGTAAAGGTGGTACTGGTAAAACTACTTTTGCGGCTTTGTTGCTGCGTTATCTGATGAGGGAGAAAAAGGGAAAGGACCTTTTGGCGGTAGATGCAGATGCTAATGCTAATTTGAACGAAGCTTTGGGTTTGGAAGTAGAGAATACTATCGGCGAAGTTTTAGAAAATGTTAAAAAGTCCGGGGTTGTTCCTGCAGGTATGAGTAAAGATGAGTACATAGAGTATAAAATGCAGCAATCATTGATAGAAACTGAAGCTATGGATTTGTTGGTTATGGGGAACCCTCAGGGTCCCGGTTGTTATTGTTATCCTAATGATCTTTTGCGCAAAGTTTTGATAGACCTGCGAGGAAGTTATGATTATGTGATTATTGACAATGAAGCTGGTTTGGAGCATTTAAGCAGGCGCATTGTCCAGAATATTGACTATCTGGTAGTAACCAGTGATGCCACGGTACGTGGTATTCGCTCTGCTGGGAGGGTTGTAGAAATAGTTCGTTCTGTTAAGCTAGATATTAAAGAAATGTTTTTGGTAGTTTCCAGAGTTGATTCGAGCAGCGATATGTCTTCTTTGGAAGAGGCAATTGCCAAAACAGGTCTTAACTATGTAGGAGACATTCCGATTGATAAACAGCTTATGGAATATGATTTGAAGGGCAAAGCACTGCTAGATTTACCCTCAGATTCCCTGGCAGTACAGGCTATAGCCAAGATTGCGGCAGGGCTTAATTTGTAAGCAAAGGTGTGCTGGTAAATGTTTGCAGACCGTCGGGAAGCAGGTCAAAGGCTGGCTAAAAAATTAATTCACTATCAGGGGAAAAACCCTTTGATTTTAGTGGTTCCTCGAGGTGGTATTCCTGTAGGTTGCGAGATTCAGGCGATTTTGGGAGGAGATTTGGATATTATAATTCCTCGTAAAGTAGGTGTTCCCGGGCAACCCGAACTGGCTCTGGGAGCTGTGACCGCAGAAGGAGGCTTTCTCCTGAATCGTGGAATAGCTCAAAGCTTAAATATTTCTGAGCAAGATGTAGCTGCCGAGATAGAAGCAGCCAGAGAAGAAACCAAAAGACGTCAGGCTGTTTATCGGGGAGAGAAACCTCCTTTCGTAGCTGAAGGAAGGATTGTAATTTTAATTGATGATGGGGTGGCCACAGGTTTCACCATCAGGGCAGCTCTTCAGGCTTTGCGAGAACAAAAAACAGCTCGCTTGATACTCGCTCTTCCCGTAAGCCCGCTTGATACTTTCAAGAGCTTACAGTCGGAAGTTGATGAGTTGGTCTGTTTGGAAGTATCTGCTTCCTTTTATGCCGTAGGTCAGTTTTACCATGATTTTAGTCAGCTGTCTGACGAGGAGGTAGTAATGTTGTTGAGGAAGTGAATTGGAAGAAGAAGGGAGAAAGAACTTATGTTAGTAGAAAAAAACACTAGCAATATTTTTATACAGGATATTTTGCCCCATCGTTATCCTTTTTTGTTTATAGATAAGATTTTAGAATTGGACCCTGGCAAAAAAGCTGCAGGTATAAAAAACGTCACTTTTAATGAACCTTTTTTTCAGGGTCATTTTCCCGGGCGCCCGGTTATGCCAGGGGTACTGATGGTGGAAGCTCTTGCTCAGCTGGGGGCGATAGCTATTTTAATGCTAAAAAAGTATCAGGATAAATTGCCGCTCTTTACAGGGATTGATAAGGTGCGTTTTAAGCGCCAGGTAGTTCCGGGAGATACTTTATATTTAGAAGTGGAAATCATAAAGATGCGTGGCCCCATGGGACGAGGAGTGGGAATCGCTAAGGTGAATGAAGAACTGGCAGTAAGTGGGGAATTGCTGTTCGCTTTGGTTGATAGGTAATGTAATACTATAGGAATTTTCTTTTTAAAAAATATTAGACGCTGATTACTATGATTAAAATATGATAAAATCATTATATAAAAAATCAGTGCAAATCATAAAAATCATATAAATCAGCGTCTATTAACTTGAAAATAAAGGAGTTATTCTGATGAGCAAACGTTTTTTATTTACTTCAGAATCAGT